>CAIVQM010000021.1 GCA_903908025.1 uncultured bacterium | reverse complement strand
CTGGAGTTGGCCTACGCCCCGCCCTACGGCTCGGCCAAGGACCCCGTCAACATGGCCGGCTTCGTGGGCGGCAACCTGCTTCGGGGCGACGTGGACCTGTGGTACGCCGAGGAGTGGCCCGGACTTCCCGAGGGCGCGGTTCTGCTCGATGTTCGCAGCGAGCTCGAGCACGCCGAGTGGGCAATCCCCGGCTCGCTTCTCATCCCGCACAAGGAGCTCCGTGCTCGGCTGGCGGAGGTCCCCACCGGCGCGCAGGTCTACGTCTACTGCCGATCGGGCTTCCGGTCCTATCTGGCCCAGCGGATCCTCGCCCAGAGTGGCTGGCCGGATGCCCGGACCCTGGCCGGTGGGGAGCTCACCTTCCGAGCGGTCCATCCGGACGGCAGCGCCGGGTGGGCGGAGTACCCCGTCGTGACCTACGCGGAGGACGAACTCGCCGCGCATCAACGGGACGCATCCACCTATCGTTAGGCAAACACCGATACCTCCGGGGGTATAAATGGCACGCACCGTCATTCTGGGCGCCGGCATCGCCGGGCATACCGCCGCCCTGCACCTGCGCCGCATGGTCGGCAAGGAGCATGAGGTCGTCGTCGTGGCGCCCAACTCGAAGTGGAACTGGATCCCCTCGAACATCTGGGTCGGCGTGGGCCAGATGACGGTCAAGCAGGTGACCTTCCCGTTGGCTCCGATCTACCGCCGCAAGGGCATCGAGTTCCATCAGGCGCTGGCGGTGGAACTGCACGGCGAGGGCAGCGTCGACCTCCCCCGGCCGCATGTGACCGTGCGCTACACGGACCCGGAACGCGAAGGTCAGGTCGCGCAGTTGGAGTACGACTACCTCATCAACGCGACGGGCCCGAAGCTGAACTTCGGCGCGACGCCTGGCCTCGGCCCGGACGGGCACACGTGGTCGGTCTGCACGGCGGGGCACGCGACGGAGACCTCGAAGGCCTTCGAGGACGTCATTGCCCGACTCAAGGGCGGTGAGTATCAGACGCTGCTCATCGGCATGGGTCACGGCACGTGCACCTGCCAGGGAGCCGCATTCGAGTACACGTTCAACGTCGAGCACGAACTCGTCAAAGAGGGTGTGCGGGACAAGGCCGAGATCATCTACATCACGAACGAGGCGCAGCTCGGTGACTTCGGCATGGACGGCATGAACTTCGGCCACAAGGGCGACATCATTCCCAGTCAGATGTTCACCGAGTCGCTGTTCCAGGAGCGTGGGGTGAAGGCGATCATGTCGGCGCATGTCGAGAAGGTCGAGCCCGGCGTCGCGTTCTATGAGCAGGTCGACGGCACCAAGGGTGAGCAGCCGTTCGACTTCGCGATGCTGCTCCCGCCGTTCCGTGGAGTAGACATGGCGGCGTTCGACAAGGACGGCAATGACGTGACGTCGACGGTGTTCGCGCCGAGCGGCTTCATGAAGGTCGACGCCGACTACACGCCGAAGCCGTACGAGGAGTGGAAGGCGAGTGACTGGCCGAAGACCTACCAGTCCGTCGCATACGAGAATGTCTGGGCTGCCGGCATTGCTTTCGCGCCCCCACACCAGATGTCGCGCCCGCGTACCAGCCCGAACGGCACCGTCATCGCCCCCGCACCGCCACGCACGGGAATGCCGTCGGGTGTCATCGGGCGAGCCGTTGCGCAGACGATCGCCGGCCGCATCAAGAACGGTGCGGCAGGCAAGGTCCACTCCGCATCCATGGCCGACATGGGGGCCGCCTGCATCGCCTCGGCGGGCAAAGGCTGGCGCACGGGACAGGCCGCAGCGATGACGGTCTTTCCGATAATCCCCGACAAGGAGAAATACGGGGAACTGGGGCGCGACACCAAGGAGACATACGGCGAGATCGGACTCAGTGCCCACTGGATGAAGGTGATGCTGCACTACCTCTTTATCTACAAGGCCAAGGCCCGCCCCCTGTGGTACCTCATCCCGGAATAGACGAGCGGAGCATCATGAGCAACATCACGACCTTCCCGGATGCCCGGGTTCCCACCGAGAGTGAAGTGCGTGCGCGACGGAACGTCCTCATTCAAGCCTGGCGGTTCGCGATCCTGAATCTGAAGATGATCATGATGGTGACCAAGGGTCATCACTAGGTCGAGGCGCTCGGAGCCATGCCAGTGTCGGCGCCCGAGGGTCGTGTGGGATGCTCACGCGGACCCCTTGGAGTAACTGAATGGAACTCGATATCAATGTGGTGTCCTACCGCAACCTGAGCGAGCGGCTGCAGGCGCTGCATGATCAGCTGCTGGAGATCGCGCCGGATGTCGAGCGGATTGCGTGTGCGCTGTACGACGCCTCGGACGACCTGCTCAAGACCTTCATCAACTCCACCCGCAATGGCGAGGTCCTGCGCTCTCACCAATTCAAGCTCAGTGACAGCGGGTCGCTGAGCCATCTGGCCCGCGAGAAGCAGTTGCGGCATCTGACCGGGATCCAGGACCTCCTCAAGCCGACCACCGTTCACTCGGAATACGTTCTCAATGAGGGGTATGAGTCGTCCTTCACCGTGCCGATGTACTACCAGGGCGATTTCCTCGGCTTCATGTTCTTCGACTCCCGCAAGACCGACACGTTCACGCCCCAGTTGCAGCGCGAACTGGTCCTGAACGCGAACCTGATCACGATGGCGATCGCGAATGAATTGATGGCCATCCGTTCGATCGTCGGCACCGTCAGCATCGCGCGTGACTTCGCGGAGTTCCGCGACCTCGAGACGGGTGCGCACCTGCAGCGCATCGCGCGCTACGCGCGTCTCATCACCAAGGAACTGACCCACGTTCTCGACCTCGAGGATGAGTTCGTCGAGCACATATTCCTCTACTCACCCCTTCACGACATAGGCAAGATCGCCATTCCTGATCGCATCCTGCTCAAGCCGGGAAAGCTCGATGCCGAAGAGTGGGAGATCATGAAGACCCACACAACTCGCGGTCGCGAGATGATCGACATGATCACGGCCGACCTGCACATCGACAACCTCCCCGACGACGAGGTGCTGCGCAACATCGTCGAGTTCCACCATGAGGCGATGGACGGCAGTGGATACCCGTCCGGCCTCAAGGGCGAGGACATCCCGCTCGAGTCGCGGATCGTGGCGGTGGCCGATGTCTTCGACGCGCTCACCAGCCACCGGCCCTACAAGCGGGAGTGGACGGTGGCGGAGGCCTTCGCCGAACTCGATCGGATGGTGGAGATCGGAAAGCTAGATCCGCTTTGCGTCGACGCGATGAAGGCGGCCCGAACAGAAGTGGAAGACGTCCTCGCGAAGCATCCCGAGCACGTCTGAGACGTCACACCGGCAGCTGGCCCCGCACCACACTGGTGACGCTGTGCCCGCTGTTGCCGTCGAAGTGCTCGACGGAGACATCGACGACGGGGAAGGCATTGACGTCCATGCCGTCCGGCAGGGCGAAGTGTCCGACGTGACCGGGATTTAGTGTTCCGATCGCGACCATCGTCGAAGTATCGGCAGTCGCCATCCATACCTCGTAGTAGCCGTCGGCCACGAGCGGCAGATCGGGGATGCTCACGGTCAGCACGTTCCCGTTTGAGTCGCGTTCGATCGTGGCTTGGCCGGAAAAGCCCGAGTCGTCAACCGGCTTGAGCGCCGCCTCGGCGACGAGTTCAGGTGCGCCACGGTCTCCGAGGAGTCCGCCAACGATGGCACCACCGGCCAGCACACCAATGGCCGCCGCTGCCGCCGCCACCAGCAAGAGGCGGGAGCGACCGGACCGGCGCGCAGACGTGATCGGGGTGACAGTGGCCAGCTCGTCTGTGGCGAGCTCCGCGGCGATTGATGCCCACACCGCCGCCGGCGGTGCTACCGGGTGGTCGGAGTCCGTGAGGGCGCGGCCCGAGGCGACGACGGCAGCGAGCTGCTCGAGGTGGGCGCGACAGCGTGCGCAGTCGCGCAGATGTGTCTCGTCGGCAGCGCCTGCGGGCTCCCCAAGCGCGATCACCGCCAGGTCATCGTCATCACAGTGCAACACGGTCCACCTCCAATCTCGTGCGAAGCCGATCGAGGGACCGGCGAATGTGGCTCTTGACGGTGCCGAGCGGCAGATCCAGCAGGCTGGCGATCTGGCCGTGGGTCAGGTCCTGGTAGAAGGCAAGTTCAATGATGCGGCGCTGCGGCTGGCCGAGCCGTTCGAGCTCGTCGGCCAGCAGGACCCGATCGACGGCCGCATCGGCTGAAGGGGCGGAGGCCTCCTCGGCCACTGTCGCGGCTACTGCCGACACGCGACGGGAGTCACGCGAGCGTTCCTCCCAGTGGTCGGCAATGCGGCGACGCGTGATCGTCATGAGCCAGCCGGGGAGGGAGCCTTTGGCAGGGTCGAATCCGTGCCGGCCACGCCAGGCGCTGACGAACACGGATTGGGTCACGTCAGCGGCATCGGCGGAGTTGCCGGTCGACCGCAGGGCGGAGGTGTAGACCAGCGGCGACCAGCGCTGGTAGGCCTCGGCCAGGGCGCTGTCGTCGCCCGTCTGGAAGCGTGCCGCAATGGCGGCATCGGCTTCATCACGCACGCGCAGCTCCAAGGTGAATCCGGCGGACCGCACTCCCCCGGGTGGGGAGTCGGGCTCAGTATGCGACATCGGCCCTCCTTCCGGGACCCGCGGCTGGACGGATCGGTGACTGCCCGTTCTTCTCCCCGAGCCTCCCCTTTGGATGCAGATGGGCTCCGGAAAAGAATTTGAAGAATATTCGACGCGATTGCATCCGTCGAGCCACTCAGCCGAGAAGTAGTGGCATATCCGCCGACCGGCGGGACGGACTCGAACAAGGAGATGGCAATGCGCATGTCAATCATCAAGCGGGCTGCGGCCCTCGGAGCGGCCGCCCTCGTCGGTGCTACCGCCCTCGTCTCGGCTCCTGCAGCCCAGGCCGCCGACGGCAACACCTCGCTCGCCACCGTGCTGAAGGCCGGACAGGCGAAGTTCGACATGGACTACGCGGACTACGACATCGTGACCAAGGCCGTGGAGGCCGTCCTGGCCGCCAAGCCGGACTCGGCAGTCAAGGTCCTGGCCGACGGCAACACGGCATTGACCGCATTCATCCCGAACGATCAGGCCTTCCTCAACCTGGCTTCCGCCCTCAGTGGCAAGAAGGTCACGACGGAAGCTGCGGCGTTTGCGGCAGTTGCAGGCCTGGGCATCGACACCGTCGAGTCCGTCCTGCTCTACCACGTCGTGCCGGGGGCGACGATCCTGTCCGGGGACGCGCTCAAGGCCAATGGCGCGAAGCTGAAGACCGCCCTGACCGGCAAGGTCATCCGCGTCGCCGTCACCAAGAAGCCGGCGATCATCCTCGGCGACTACGCGCCGAAGCTCCCCAACCCGCGCGTCATCCTGTCGCAGGTCGATATCAACAAGGGCAACAAGCAGGTCGCGCACGGCATCAACGCCGTTCTCCTGCCGATCGCTGCTGGCTGATCCACGTCCCGAGCACGGCAGCGGTCCTCCAGCTTGCTGGGGGACCGCTGCTGCTTGTACTGCGACTACCCCGTGGGACGTGGCAGCCAGGCCAGAACATCCTGGATCTGCTGGTCCCAGTACTCCCAGTCATGATCACCCGGACCAATCCGCGTTGTGAGCGGCACGTTGTTCGCTGCAGCCGCTGCGATCAGTGCCAGGTTCGACCGGTAGAGGAAATCATCAGTGCCGCAAGCCACATAGAGAGGTGGCAGGTTCGCCGGATCAGCCCGACTCATGAGGTGCAGCACATCGTCGGGCGTTCCGTCCGTGGGCTGGTCGCCGAAGACCCGTTGCATCAGCGCGGCGAACTGCGGATCGTTGCGCTCGGCCTGCTCGCTCGGGTGGCTCAGCGCAACGGCACCCGACAGGGAGGCGGCAGCCCCGAAGCGCCACGGCTCGCGCAACGCCCACTTCATCGCGCCATATCCGCCCATCGAAAGGCCTGCGACGAACGTGTCCTCGCGACGCGTCGAGACGTTGAAGAACTGACTTACCAGCGTGGGCAACTCCTCGGTGAGGAAGGTCCAGAAGGGCAGGCCATGCACCTCGTCGCTGTAGAAGCTCTGGTGGACCTGGGGCATGACCACGGCGAGACCGAGGGGGGCCGCGTACCGCTCGATGGACGTGCGCCGCGACCAGATGGTGTCGTCGTCACTCAGTCCGTGCAGCAGGTACAGGACGGGCGTGCCGGCGCGGTCCCCTCCGGTCATGCCGATCTGACGCGTCGTCGCCTGCGGCAGGATGACCGTCATCGAGGTGGACAGGCCGAGGGTCTCGGAGAAGAAGTCGCAGCGCATCTGAGCCATGTCACAAGGCTAGGTGCTGAGTGGGTGGTGCGCGGATAGTCTGCGGGGATGGCATCAGCGCGCCTCTCGAGCGAGGACGAGATCGAGTCCTTTCTGGCCCGTGAACCGAAGTGGTCGCGAGACGGAGACACCCTCGTTCGCAGCGCACGGGCAGCCACCTTTCCCGTTGCGATCGGCTGGGTCGTTGCCGTGGCCGATGTCGCCGAGCTGATGGACCACCATCCGGACATCGACATCCGCTGGTGCACTGTGACCTTCCGGCTAGCCAGCCACGACCTCGGCGGTATCACCCCTGCCGATCTCGAACTCGCGCTGCACATCGACGGGATCGTCGCTCCGTAGACTACCGGAATGCTGTCCCTCGCTTCGCTGGCCGCCCTGGCCGATGCCCATCGGGCCGATCTGGGTCACCCGGTCGGACCCCTGCTCATCGGCGGCCGTTCATTCGACGTCGACACCCGCCCGGTGCTGATGGGAACCGTCAACCTCTCGCGGGACTCGACGTACCGGGAGAGCATCGCCGTCAGTATCGACTCGGCGGTGCGCAAGGCCCGAGTGATGGCGGCCGAGGGTGCCGACATCATCGATGTGGGCGCGGAGTCGAGCACGGCGAAGGCGGAGCGAGTCGATGCAGTCGGGCAGATCGCGTCCATCGTCCCGGTGATCGAGCGACTGGCTGCCGATGGCATCGCCGTCTCCGTCGAGACGTACGAGCCGGCGGTCGTTGCGGCCGGACTGACAGCCGGCGCGTGCGTCCTGAACATGACGGGGATCGAGCATCAGGAGCGCATGCTCGACCTGGCCGCCGAGCACGATGCCACGGTGGTCCTCTGCTACTCCGGTGCCGGCAACGTCCGCGAGGTCACCGACGTCACCCTGGATGCGGATCCCATCCCGGGCCTGCTCGAGCACTTCGGGCATCGCATCGACCTTGCCCGTTCGCACGGTGTCGAGCGCTTGATCATCGACCCGGGCATGGGCTTCTTCTACGGGAATCTCACGGATCCACTGACGCGAGCGCGGCACCAGGCCGGCGTTCTCCTCAACGGATTCCGGCTGCGCAGCCTCGGCGTGCCGATGTGCAATGCGCTGCCGCACGCCTTCGACCTGTTCGAAGAGCAGTTCCGTACGGCTGAGGGCTTCTTCGCTGTACTGGCGATGCTTGGCGGTACCAGCGTGCTGCGAACCCATGAAGTCGCGCACGTTCGTGCGGTCGTCCAGGCGATGTCGCTGCTCTCGACAGATCCGCAGGCCTAGAGCGTCTCTGCCCGGCCGCTCAGGTTCGAGCGCAGCGCGGCGGCGAACACTCGGTGTGACGCGAGGGCCTCGTGCGGAGTCGCGGTTCCGAAGCGGTCCCCCAGTGCTCCCTCGCGCTCCGCGAGATACGACGCCCACATCTGCATAAGGGCGTCGGCGAAGCCGAACTCGAAGATGCCTCCCGACACCATCGGCCACACGGAGACGTTGCCGGGTTGCACCTCCTCCCACACCTGCTCGCCGTCTCGGCGCGAGAAGCGCTGCAGGGTCGTGGGTGTGCGGGTGCTGAAGCGCACGCCGCCGTCCATGCCGAGAGCCTCGAATGACCATGAGTTCATCTGGCCTGGCGCGATACGGCGGGTCTCCCACAGCATGCTGAAGCGGCGATCGGCAGTTGTTGGGCCGGACGGGACCCGGCACGCCAGCAGGGCGTTGTCCCAGGTGTCGCAGGGCACCGGTACCCCGTCGGCACCAGGACGCTCGAGCACGACGTTGTCGAGCATCGCGTACACCGTCTCGGGTTGGTACCCGAGGCGCAGCGGCACGTGCGCGACGTGCATGCCGAGGTCGCCCATCACACCGATCTCGCCGCAGGTCTCCGCGCGCCGCTTCCAGTTGATGCCCTTGCCTAGATCGATGTCGGAGGAGTGGGCGAACTGGGAGCGGACGTCGAGAATCTCACCGAGAGCACCGGACGCGGCGTAGGCGACAGCACGCTGGGCACCGGGGAAGAACGGCATCTCGCTCGAGACTCGCACGAACGCGTTGCTCGCATCGACGGCAGCGACGATGTGCTCCGCGGCAGCGAGATCGATGCCGAAGGGCTTCTCTCCGAGGAAGTCGATGCCGGCCTCCGCAACGGCGACGTACAACTCCTCGTGCAGGTTGTGCGGCACAGCCAGGTACAGCACGTCGATGTCGTCTCGTCCGACGAGTTCACGCCAGTCCTCGGCGAATGTCTCGACAGTCGGGATGCTGCGGAACCACTCACGGGCGGCCGGGTTCGGGTCTGCGACGGCGACGACGCGGGGTGCTGCGGGATGATCGACAAGCTGCGGCCACCGTCCGCAGACGACCGCCAGCTCGCGGCCCATGAGCCCGCCGCCGACGACTCCGATCCGGACCGGCCGCGGGGTCATGATGTGCCGGCGAGGATCGCCCCCGCGGCTTCCGCGTCGGCGCCGTCGTGCAGCATGGCCATCAGCGCGCGCGTCATGCCGCCAGGATTGTCGTGCTGGATGATGTTGCGGCCGTAGACGATTCCGGCAGCCCCCTGTTCGAGCACGGTCTGCGTGCGACGGAACAGCTCGTCGTCGGCCACGCGACCGCCGCCCCGGACCAGGACGGGAATCCCGGTCGCCGTCTGGATCACCTCGTGATACTGGTTCGGGTCATCGGACGGATCGGCCTTGATGACGTCGGCCCCGAGCTCGACTGCCTGTCGCACGATCGGGAGGATCTTCTCGATGTCGCCGTTGACCTCGTAGCCACCACCGGAGCCCTGCTTCATCACAAGCGGCTCGACCATCAGCGGCATGCCGTACTTCTCGCAGTCGACCTTGGCGTTCAGCACCGCGCGGATACAGGCCTCGCGCACTTCGGGTCGCCCCGGCAGGTCGAACAGGTTGACCACGACGCACGCCGCATCGAGTTTCACGCCCGCAAGGCCCGGGTTGGGGAGCGTCAGATCGAACATGTGCTCTGGCAGCGGAGAGCCGTAGACGTTGGCAACGTCGGTGCGCAGGACGAGTGCTGGGCGCTCACGTCCGCCCTTCCGCTGAAGCAGGCGGGCCTGACCGACGGTCAGCTGGATCGCGTCGGGACGCGCAGCGATCAGGGTGTCGACAGCCGAGGGGAGGTCCTCGATGCCCTGCAGGAAGGCCTTCTCGCCGAAGAAACCATGATCGACGGCAATGTCGAGGCAGCGCCCGGAATTCGGGTTGAACAGGCGGCGGAGTCGGTACTCGACGTCGGACATGGGATTCCTTTCGTGCAGGTGCGGTGCAACCGGCAGGAGACACCAATAGCGTGTGATCGACACTAGCGCGGAGGGCCGGTCATGGCGCACGAGGTACTCGTCGGAGTCGACGTCGGGACGACGTCGGTCAAGGCGCTGTGCGTTACGCCCCAGGGGGAGATCCTCTCCCTTGCCTCGCGTCCAACCCCATGGCGGCACTCGGGTCCGCTCGCGGATGCCGATCCGGATGAGCTCGCCGACGTCGTCATCGCGGTGTGCGCCGAGGCGGCATCCGATCCGGCGGTGACGGGGCGCGGTCCGGTGGCGGTCCGGGCCATCGGAGTCACGGGGATCGCGGAGGCGGGCGCCTTGCTCGATGCGCGGGGCGAGCCGTGCGCGCCTGCGCTGGCGTGGTTCGACCCCCGGGGAGACGCAGCGTCCGTGCGGGCCGTTGTCTCCGCCCGGGACTTCCAGCGGTCGACTGGGCGGCGGCTGAACTCCAAGCCTTCCCTGATGAAGGTGCTGTGGCTCAAGGGCAATATCCCATCGGCCTCAGCGGCTGTTCGACACCTGTGCATCGCCGAGTGGATCGTTCGTGCGATGGGTGGCGAGGAGGTGTGCGAGGCATCGCTCGCCTCGCGCACGGGCATGCTCGACATCAGCCGACGCGAGCCCTGGCCGGTAGCGGTCGAACTTGTCGGGGATCTGCTTGCACCCCAGCGGATCTGGGCGGGTGATCCGGCGGGTCGCGCGGGTGGGGATCGGGTACCGGAGGTCCTGCGGGGTGCGGTGCTCACGGTCGCTGGCCTCGACCATCAGGCTGCCGTCCTCATCTCCGGTGCGGCGAGAGACGGCGCGCTCTTCGATTCGATGGGTACCGCGGAGGCGCTGATCCGCACGGTCGCGGGAGTCATGCCCGTCGATCAGATCGAATGGCTGACCGACCAGGACATCGATGTCGACTGGTCGGTGCTGCCTGATCATCAGATCCTGCTGGGTGCCCGACTGACCGGCCTATCCCTTGAGCGCATCTCGGCGATGCTCGGAGCGACGGACCGAGACGGACGACGGGCGCTGGGCAACGCCGCGTTGGCCGTAGAGCGGGGCGACGATGCGCCACGACTCGTCGACGTGAGCAACGACGCGCTCACGCTGGGCGGCATCACCGATGGCATCACCCCGGCGTTGACGTGGCGATGCGCGGTCGAGGACCTCACGGCCATGGCCGGTGTGGCACTTGAGCAGATGGCCTCCGTGGTCGGGCCGCACTCGTCTGCGGTCCTGGCCGGTGGGTGGACGCGCAATCCGATGGTGGCCGACGCGAAGGCGCGCCAACTGGGCGCCCACGAGGTCGTCGAACTGCAGGAGCCGGGTGCCCTGGGTGCGGCTTTCCTCGGCGGGGTGGCGGCGGGAATCCTGCACCGCCCGGGCAGCGATGGTCAGCCGACCTGGCAGGTCAGTGCGTGATGGCGAGTTCGACGCCGATTACGAGCAGACCCATCAGGGCGTAGTTGACGGCGAACGTGGCCTGCCGCCAGCGGCTCAGTCCCGCGGTGCGGGCAGCGAGCGTTCCCCAGGCGGCCAGACTCAAGACACCGAGGATCTCGACGATCGCGACGATCTTGTTGGCGTCCCACTGCGCGATCGTCAGAATTGAGATGAGCAGGGCGGGTGGCAGCGCCACGTACAGGTACTGCAGGTTGATCGCGGCGACATGCCTTCTGTCGGCTCCGGACAGGCGGCGGCCGTTGCGAATCTGCAAATCGAGTGCATCAGAGAACGCGTGTGCCATGGCTAGTGCGAACAGCGGGGCCAGTGCGACACCAAGGAGTTCGAAGAGCGGTCCACGCTGGAGCGGGGCCGAGCCCTCGTCATAGATGGCGAATGCCGTCATCAGGATGATTGTCCCGTAGATCAGGCGGTGCGGGTCGAGGGTCAGAAACCACACGTTCCACTGAAGGTCGGCGGGATCCGGGGTCGCTGGTTTCACATCTTGTTCGGACACGGTCCCTAGCCTTCCATGTGGCGTCCGGTGTACGACGTGGAGCATGCCATGGGTTACCCGTGCCGCACTGTCCCATCGAAGGCATGATGGTGGATCTGGGGGATTGATTGGATGAGACCTCGCGGGCGAACGCTCGCCGCACCCGAAGGAGCAGCCTGTGCCAACCATCGACCGGACGCGTTTGGCGCTCCTGATTGAACTCGAGCGGTCCGCCCACGCCGACCGAACGGCGGCATCGCGCATCGCCTTCGAGTCGGCCGACCATCTTTTCGGCCGGGTGCCGATGACGTGGATGAACAAGTGGACCGGTGGCTACCCGCTGTACCTCGCCGGGGCTCACGGCAATCGGATCACCGACATTGACGGAAATGAGTACGTGGACTTCGCCCTCGGCGACACGGGTTCGATGGCGGGGCACTCACCGGCGCCGACGATCGCGGCGGTGCAGGAGCGCATCGGTGTTCAGGGCGGCATCACGACGATGATGCCGAGTGTCGATGCCGAGTGGGTCGCCGCCGAGCTGACCCGTCGCTTCGGGATGCCGCTGTGGTCCTTCAGCCTTACCGCCACGGATGCCAATCGCTGGGCTCTGCGCATCGCACGAATGGTTACCGGTCGGCCGAAGGTGATGGCGTTCTCCTACTGCTATCACGGTTCGGTCGACGAGACATTCGTCATCATGGGTGCTGATGGTGTGACGCTTCCTCGCGGTGGCAACGTCGGCCCGGCCGTAGACGTCAGTGAGACCACGCGGGTAGCGGAGTTCAATGATCTGGCCTCCGTTGAGGCGGCACTGGCCCACGGGGATGTCGCGGTACTGGTGATGGAGCCGGCGCTGACGAATATCGGCATCGTGCTGCCGGAGCCGGGATTCCTCGACGCCGTCCGCGCGCTCTGCACCGAGTACGGCACTCTCCTGCTGATCGACGAGACGCACACCATCTCGGCAGGGCCCGGTGGATGCACCGCACTGTGGAACCTGCACCCGGACATCTTCGTTGTCGGCAAGAGCATCGGTGGCGGAATCCCCTGTGGGGCGTATGGAATCACGGAGGCGATCGCCGCGCAGATTCGCGCCCATGGCGAGGCTGACCTGGTGGATGTCGGAGGCATCGGCGGGACGCTGGCGGGCAACGTCCTGTCCACCGCAGCAATGCGGGCGACGCTCGGCGAGGTGCTTACCGACGCTGCCTTTGCCCACATGGTCTCGCTGGCAACCCGATTCACCGAGGGAGTGGAGCGCACCCTCGCCGAGTTCGAGGTGCCGTGGTCGATCGTGCAGCTGGGCGCCAGGACGGAGTACCGCTTCACGTCGCCTGCGCCGCGCACGGGCACGGAGTCGGCGGCTGCGCATGACGACGAGATCGAGGAGTACCTGCACCTGTACATGTCGAACCGCGGAGTGCTGATGACGCCGTTCCACAACATGGCGCTGATGTGCCCGGACACCACGGCTGTCGATGTCGATCTGCACACGCGGCTGTTCCGCGAAGCGGTCGCGGCGCTGATGGCACCGTGATCCCCGCATCGTTCTCACTCGCGGGGTGCGTGGCCCTGGTCACGGGTGCGGGGGCTCCGGATGGCATCGGGTTCGCGACCGCCCAACTCCTGGGTGAGCTTGGCGCCACGTTGGCCGTCGCGTCGACGACCGACCGAATTGAAGAGCGGGTAGCGGCACTCACGGCCGCAGGCGTCTCGGCGTCGGGGCACGTCGCAGATCTCACGCAGGAGGATCAGACGGCTCGGCTGGTAGCCGAGGTCATGGCGGCGCATGGCTCGCTGGCGATCGTGGTGAACAACGCTGGGATGGTGAGCGTCGGGTCGGGCACCGAGTCGGGCAGCCTGCTCAGCATGGACCTCGCGACATGGCGCGCTGGCATCTCTCGCAACCTCGACTCGGCGTTCCTCGTCTGCCGTGCGGCGATGCCCCACCTCATCGCTCGGAAGTGGGGGCGGGTCGTGAACGTCTCCAGCGTGACCGGGCCGGTCATGGCGACGCGCGACGAGCCGGCCTATGCGGCCGCGAAGGCGGGCATGGACGGCCTGACGCGCGCGATAGCGATCGACTTCGCAGCCGCCGGGATCACCGCGAACTCGGTTGCGCCGGGCTGGATCGCAACCGGCTCGCAGACGCCGCACGAGTACAACCAAGGCTTGCGCACGCCACTGGGTCGCAGCGCGACCCCGCAGGAGGTGGCCAGTGCGATCGCGTGGCTGTGCACACCGGGGGCGGCGTACGTCACCGGGCAGTGCATCGTCGTCGACGGCGGCAACTCGATAGCCGAAGAGCGCGCCTAGCCCCCTTTCGTTGAGTGCGCACTTGTCGCCCTCTCGCGCCCGCTTCTGGGGCGACGCCTGCGCACTCAACGAATGCACAGCGGGCCGTGTGGGCTGGCGGGTATCCACAGGCGGGGGCCTCTCCGTGGTGAGTGCGGCATGCCTGCCTGACGGTTTGAGGCATGGATCACGATCGAGTCACCGAGATCATCACGGTTGACGCCTCCGGTGCCCCCGGGCTGTCAGCGAAGGAAGTCCGCGGAACTCGGTTTCGAGCGACATCTCGCGGGGTGCGCGTTCCGGCCGACGCTGCGGGTAATGGCGTGGTCCTGGCTCACGCCGCTCTAGCGGGCTGTGTCGAGGGGGCCGTTCTGTGTGACGTCACGGCTGCGCGGCTGTGGGGGTTGCCGCTCCCGCCGTGGATGAAGCAGCCGTCGGCACAGGCTTCCGTGGCTGTGGCTCGGGGAGCCGCCGAGCCGCGTCGCGTCGATGTGCAGGGTAGGCGACTCTCCCTACCGGCCTTCCATGTCACGACGATCGACGATGTCCGGGTCACCACTCCGGCGAGGACATGGATGGACTGTGCGTCGCTGGTCCCGTTCGTCGACCTGGTGGCGATGGGCGACGCAATACTGCATCGCGAACTTTGCCCCGTCGGCGAACTCGCGCATCTGCTGCAGTGGGGCTATCGACGGCGGGGCATCGTCAACATCAGACGCGCCCTCCCACTCCTCGACCCTCGAGCGGAGTCGCCAGGCGAGTCGCGGACCCGAATGATGCTGCTCGCGGGACGCATACGGGCTCCCCGATGCAACTTCGATGTCTTCGTGAATGGTCGCTGGATCGCTCGGGTGGACATGGCCTGGCTGGCGGAGAAGGTGATCGTCGAGTACGACGGGGCAGGACACCTGGACGAGAAGCAGCGCAGGCGCGATGCGGAGCGTCTCAATGAGCTGCAGGCGGCCGGCTGGCGCGTAATCGTCTTGACGGCGGACGACCTTCGGCGCCCCGAGGCGACGTGTGCATTGGTCCGGCGTGCGTTGGCCACCTCTCGTTGAGCGCGCAGTTGTCGCCGTCAGCCACCGAGAAAAGGGGCGACGCCTGCGCACTCAACGAACGGGGGAGGGGGTTAGTTGCGGAGCTGCACGGGGCTGGTCACCCGGAGCTTCTTGCCGGTGATCGGCTTGCAGGTGCCGTCGAGGGAGCAGACCTTGGTGAAGCCACGGGTCTTGACCTTCTGGCTGCCCGATTCGGTCCAGAGGATCTTGGTCCGGACTCCGGCCTTGGTGAACGTGCAGCTCACCTTGGCGGAGCCGACGCAGCCGTCGTACGTCGCCCCGACGATCCAGTCCTGCAGCGTCTTGAGCGAAACCGCGGCGGGGCTGCCGGTGTTCATCTGGATGCCGACGAGGTCCAGGTTCGGGCCCCACGAGTACCAGTAGACGCGGCTGATGCCCAGGCGCAGGGCGTCGAGGTAGGTGCGGGCGGCCCAGTCTGCCGCCTTGGTGCCCTCGATGTCCTGATCCGGGTTCGTCGGTCCGGGGCCGGCGAGGCCAAAGTTGTTCTCGGTGTCCCACAGCGGCTTCGCGGGCGCACCCGCGGCCTGCAGCGCCGCCAGCCACACCCGTGCGAGGGCTGCGCGGTCGGTGGGGGTACCGAGGCTCGCGGGGTAGGTGTGAGCGGCGAACACGTCGACGGGCCAGCCGCGGGCCTTCAACTCGGCCAGATAGGCCGGGTAGAACTTGTTGAACGGACCGCCGAGGCGCGTACCGGTGCTGGGAGCCACCACAGTCGCAGCGGGGTCGACGCTCTTGATGATGTCGTAGGCCCGCTTCGTGAGATCAGCCATCTCCTTGGGGGTGCCCGTCGAGAACGTGGTCAGGTTGGCCTCGTTCCACGGCTGGTAGGCGGTGATGCGCCCCTTGTACTTGGTGACGACCTGGCGGACCCAGTCGTCCCAGTCGGCGAGGTTCTTCGGCATGCCAGCGGCGCCGGGCAGTACTCCGGCCGTACCGCCAGCGGCGGGATCGTCGGTCGCCCACGAGGGGGTGCCGGCCAGCACCATCAGGATGTCGCGAACGCCGTTCTTTTCAGCGGTCGTCACCGCTGCCTCGAGCTTGGTCCAGTTGAACTGGTCCTGCCCGGTCTCGACCGATGACCACGTCGTTTCGGTGTCCCATAGTCGGACGGAGCCGACTGGGATCGTCGGGAAGACGCCGTTCTGCAGGTTGAAGACGTGCATGCCGAACAGCGTCGGCTGGATCACGCTGCCCTGGAGATTCGCCAGTGGCGCGGGAGCTGCCTGGGCGCCTGGGGCCAAGAGGGCCGAGGCGGCGAGGGTCCCGATTACGGACAGGCTGACAAGGGCAGAGGTCATTCGGCGCATGGGCACATGCTGCCATGGTCGTCAGCGGGTGCGGGACGCCGCCACGATCGTCACATCGTCGCGCCGCCAGTCCGCTGCGCGATGGCGCACCTGGGCGAGCAGCCGGGCGATCAACTCATCGGGGTTCTCGCGCACCGGGGCGTCCATGCCACGGATGAACTGGGCAACCTTCGTGGCTTCCAGCTCATCACCATCGGCGTTGCGCGACTCGACGAGTCCATCGGTGAAGGCGACGACGACATCACCCGGAGCGAATGTCCGAGCCTGCACGTCCCAATCACCGCCGAGTGAGGAGATCAGCGGACCCGTCGCCTCACAGATGGACGCCTCCTTATCGTGCGTGACGAGGATCGCGGGATGGTGGCCGGCGTTGCACCAGGTGATCTCGTCACGCGACGGATCGATCAGGACGACGATCGCCGTCACGAAGTGCTCATCGGTGGCGACACCACTTGCGGCCATCGCCATGACCGCAGCCGGGTCGATCCCGGCTTCGAGTCCTGCGCGCATGATCGCCCGGATACGGACTGCGGTCACGCTGGCCTCGGGTCCGTGGCCGGACACATCGGCAACGACGAGGGCGACAGCGCCGTCGGGCCGCAGCACCGCATCCCACCAGTCGCCAGCGACGACACCCTCGGCTGACTGGCTCGATCCGGCGAGGGTCAGCCCAGCGATCGGGTCGAGAGGTGCGCTGATCAACTCGGCCTGCATGGCGGCGACGAGCGGTGCGTCCTGCACGAGGCCCTCGCGGGCAGCCTGCGCCTCGTCGATCTCATGGACGAGGCCGCGCCGCAGGAGCTCGGCATCGATGCCGACCTCCCGCAGCTCCGGTGGGCCGACCGGTCGAATGGGAGTCAAGTGTCCCGTCTCGCGGGTCGCCCGCTGCAGGTCGTCGCTGAGGGCGCGGAGCGGCACCAGTACCCACGCCTGTAGTCCGGCGAAGAAGGCCGCCAGGCCGCCGAGGACGAGCAGGCCACCGATCAGGAGCGTGATCCCCAGAATCCGCGTGAACATCGCCGCTCCCTGCACGGCCTCGTCGCGCACGTCGTTGATCGACTGGTGGAGGGTGGTCGACGCAGTAGTCATGGCACCGTAGGCCGCCCATGCCTCAGGAGTGTTGGTCTGGCGCATCGCCCGCGTCCGCTTCCCAGCCTCCATGAGCGCGATGACGGGGTCCGGGTCGGTCTTCACCCACGCCCGTTGGGTGGAACGAGCCGCGTCGACGAGTTCCTGCAGCCCGCTGTCGCCTTCGCCCAGGCTCTTGTCGAGCTCATCGAGCAGTGTTGTTGCGCGGCCCATCGTCTGGCGGTACTCGTCCAGCGAATCGGCCCGCTCCAGCATGGTGTAGTCGGACAGCGCCCCTGCGGCGTTGGCCTGAGCGAGTGTGAGGGACGCGGCAGTGTCGAGGAGGGGCGACAGCTTCTCCTGGATCGCGTTGTTGACCGAAGCGGAAACGGTGTACTGGACGAGCAGGATCAGACCGAGCAGAACGATGACCACGAGGGCAGCACCGGACGCGACGAGGGTCCGCATCCGAAGGGTCACGGCCGAAAGGTTAGTCGCAGGTGCGGCCACGTAGGCTCCGCTTCGTGACGCTCCCTCGCCTTCGTCCCGATATCGGGAGCCTGCCTGCCTACAAGGCCGGCCAGCGTCCGGCTGAACGTGACGACCTGGTCTCGTACAAGATCTCCAGCAACGAGAACCCTTATCCTCCGTTGCCCAGCGTTCTGGCGGCCATCAACAAGGCGGCCCAGGACACCCACCGCTACCCCGACCCGTTCTCCCGGCGGCTCGTGTCGGCGATCGCCGCACGGTTCGACGTTCCTGAGGAGTCCATCGCCCTCGGAACGGGAAGTGTGGCCGTGTGCGGACAGATCATCGCCGCCGCCGCCGGCCCGGGCGATGAAGTGCTTTACGCCTGGCGCAGCTTCGAGGCATATCCGATCTGGACGCAGATCTCCGGTGCTACGAGCGTGCAGGTGCCACTGCTGCCGGACGAGCGACATGACCTCGAGGCGATGCTTGCGGCGATCACTGATCGCACCCGGGTCATCTTCGTGTGCAACCCGAACAATCCGACCGGACAGGTTGTCACGACGACGGAACTGATCGACTTCCTTGACCGGGTTCCACCGGATGTCATCGTGGTGCTCGACGAGGCATATCGCGAGTTCATGGTCGGCGAGGACATGCCCGATGGGCTGCACCTGTTTCGCGGCTACTCGAATCTCGTCGTGCTGCGCACATTCTCGAAGGCTTACGGGCTGGCTGCGCTGCGCATCGGCTTCGCCGTCGCGCACGAGACGGTTGCCGAGGCACTGCGCAAGACGGCGACCCCGTTCGGAGTCTCGACGATCGCGGAGGAGGCAGCCATCGCCTCCCTTGAGGCTGAGGCCGAACTGCTTGAGCGGGTGCGGGCCCTTGTTGTCGAGCGCCAACGCGTGTGGACCGCACTGCGTGATCAGGGCTGGCCGGTGCACCGTACAGAGGCGAACTTCGTCTGGTTGCGCCTCAATCAGGAGTCCCTGGCCTTCACGGCGGCGTGCGAGTTGGCAGGGATCACCGTGCGCCCGTTCGCCGGTGAGGGAGTCCGCATCACGATCGCTGAGACCGAGGCGAATGATCGCGTCATTGCTGTAGCGGGGGAGTTCCTGCAGCAGCACGGCTGACGGCCCGCTTCAGGACGACGTTCAGCGACGCTCGCCGGTCACGACGAGCGCCACCCCTCCGACCACCACCGTCAGCCCGACGATCACATCGGTCGTGATGGCCTCTCCGATGATCAGAAAGCCAAGCAGGACCGCAACAACGGGGTTGACGTAGGCGTACGTGGCCGTGAGCGACAGTGGCGCGTGTGCGAGGAGCCAGGTGTAGGCGGTGTATCCCGCGATGGATGCGGCGATGAGATACCCCAAGGCCCACCACGAGTCGGCGGAAACCTGTTCGAGGTGGAGTCGTTCGCCGCGGAGCGCACCCATGCCGAGAAGTGCCGCTCCGGCGAAGAGCATTTCGTAGGTGGTGGTCACCAGGGTGTTCCGCGGGAAGACATAGCGAGTCGACCGGTACGAGAAGAAGGCCCAGCAGAAACTGGAGAACATGAGGGCGATGGACCACACGACAACGTCGCCGTCGCCACCGGAGACCGGCCGGGTTCCGCCGGGGACGAGCATGAGGATCAGCCCGATCATCCCGACGGCCACGCCGATGAGCGTCAGCCGCGCTGGCCGATCCCCGGCGCGCATCCGCAGGAGGATGACCCACAGCGGCATCACGGCGATCAGCAGGGCCGTCACCCCGCTGGGCACGTAACGCTCGGCCATCGAGACGGTACCGATGCCGACACCGAGCAGGGCCACGCCCATGATCGCGACGGAGCGAAGCTGCTCGCGGGTGACAGCGAGGAATCGAGGGCCGCGGGCGACCACGAGGACGCCGCCGAGCACCAGCGCGGCGACGACGAAGCGGAAGCCGTTCGCCAGCATCGGGGGCATCGAAGTGCCGACGATGGCGATGTTCAGGTAGGTCGAGCCCCAGATGAGCCACAGCGCCACGAGCGGGCCCCAGATGGCGAGCCCCGAGGAGCGCGTCGCCCCTCGAGTATCGACCTGTGTCACGGCGCACACTGTGCCACCACCATTGACGGGGCCGCGGACCGCCATCGCGCCAGTCGGACGAATCGGCAGAAAGTCGGGACCAAGGTCCCGTTACTAACGGACCGACGCCGCGATCATCCCGCGCACTTCGGAGAAGAATGACGCGCAGCAAGCGAAGGCCTAGGCCCCCGCATCAGATGTCTGCCTCACGGCAACCGAGGAAGAAGGACAGCGACCATGGGTGCGCTTCAACTCTCCCAGTGGCAGTTCGGTATCACCACCGTCTACCACTTCTTGTTCGTCCCGCTCACACTCGGAACGGTGTGGCTGGTGGCCGGATTCCAGACAGCATGGGTCCGCACCGGCAAGGTCAAGTACCTGCAGCTGACGAAGTTCTTCGGGAAGCTCTTCCTGATCAACTTCGCGATGGGTGTCGTCACCGGCATCGTGCAGGAGTTCCAGTTCGGCATGAACTGGTCCGAGTACTCCCGCTTCGTGGGCGACGTCTTCGGCGCCCCACTCGCGATGGAGGGGCTGCTCGCCTTCTTCCTGGAGTCGACCTTCCTCGGCCTGTGGATCTTCGGCTGGGATCGCCTCCCGAAGAAGCTGCACCTTGCGACCATCTGGCTCGCGGCTGCCGGTACGGCCTTCTCCGCCTACTTCATCCTCGCGGCCAATGCGTTCATGCAGCACCCGGTCGGCTTCGAGATCGATCCCGAGACCGGTCGCGCTGTGCTCAACGACATCTTCGCCGTGCTCTTCCAGAACACCGCCTACATCGCGTTCTTCCACACCCTGGCCTCGTCCTTCCTGGTCTCCGGCGCCGGCGTCGCTGCCGTGAGTGCCTGGATGATCATGAAGAACCGTCAGGTCGACGTGTTCCGTCCCGCCGCCAAACTCGGCGCCTGGGTCATCCTGGTCTCGGCGGTTCTCGTCTCGGTCAGCGGCGACATGGACATGAAGGTCATGGTCGCGCAGCAGCCGATGAAGGTTGCCGCGGCCGAGGCCCTGTACACGACGACGACGAACGCACCCTTCAGCATCCTGAGTGTCGGCGATCTCTCCGGAGACTCCGCCACCACGATCATGGAGATTCCGGGACTGCTCTCGTGGCTGGCCACTGGCAGTACATCCGGTGAGGTGCAGGGCATCAACGATCTGCAGGCCCAGTACCTCGCTGAGTACCCGCAGTACGGCCCGGAGATGAACTTCGTGCCCTACGTGCCCGTCACCTACTGGG
>CAIVQM010000020.1 GCA_903908025.1 uncultured bacterium | reverse complement strand
GGTGAACAGCTTGTCGGGGCCGAGCGCGGCGAGGGTCGTGACCGCCGTGACGATCTTCATGTTCGAGGCGGGCAGCAGTGCCTGGCTGCCGCCGTGATCGGAGATGACCTCGCCCGTCGCGGCATCGACCACGAGCAGCCCAACAGCGGGGCCGATCCGTGGGTTGGTCAGCCGGTTGGTGATCAGGGCATCGACCGTGGGATCGGCCGGCTGGGCGAAGACGGGGGTGGCCAGCCAGCTCACGGAGCAGGCCAGGATCGCCGTCGTCGCGGCCGCACGGAAGATACGCATGGGGTCCATGGTGCGACAGGCCGTCCGCGGGCCGGTGCTCGGGGTCCGACCCGGCGTGTCGCACAATGGTCGAACCGTCCCCTCCAGTGAAGGTTCCCTGTGCGCAAACTGCTAGCCCTGCTCGCCGCCGCCCTGATCCTGGCGCCCCTTGGGGCTGGCACGGCGGCCCGCGCAGATGGCCCGGTCCCCAAGCGGGTCGCCAGCGGCTGGCTGCCGTACTGGATGACCACCCCGAGCCGGCCGGCTGGCGTGACCTCAGCGGTGCAGAACGCTGACCTGTTCACCGATGTATCGCCCTTCTGGTACTCGGCGACTGCCGCACCCGGTGGCGGGGTTCAGGTGAAGTTCAATCCGAACTTCAGCAATGCCGCTGCCAATGCCAGCTGGGCGATGGGCCAACTCAAGGGCGCGGGCCTCACAGTCCTGCCGTCGATCGCGGATGGTTCCGGTAAGGGCCGGATGGCGAAGACACTCGCCGATCCGGCATCGCGCGCTCAGCACGTCGCCGACATCGTCAGCACGGTCGTCAACAATGGCTACGACGGCATCGACCTGGACTACGAGACGTTCGCCTTCACCGACGGATCGTCCTCGTGGGCCGCCACATCACCCAACTGGACGGCATTCATCAACGAGCTCGGCGCTGCACTGCACGCCCAGGGCAAGCTGCTGGCCGTCACGATCCCACCGCCCTGCAGCACCGGCGGGGCCTGCAGCACGCGCACCGGCTACTGGGTCTACAACATCACCGGGATCGCCGCGAGCGCCGACCGCATCCGGATCATGGCCTACGACTACCACGTCCAGGGCATCGGGCCGATCGCCCCGATCACGTGGGTGCGGGCAATCGTCGCGTACAGCGCGTCGATCATGGACCCGGCCAAACTGCAGATCGGCGTGCCGACGTACGGACGCGCCTGGACGCGCGAGTCCGGCGGGGCACCCAAGCTCACCGGCAGCTGCCCGACCGACAGGAACTCGTCCGCCTACCGGTCCCTGACAGCGATGGCCTCCGTGTCCGACGTCGACATTCCAGCCCTGCTGGCCTCCGTCGGCGTTGCTCCGACCGACGTTCAGTGGTCCGACGTCGACCAGGAGAACTGGGTCTACTACGACAAGAAGGTCAACTGGACCGATGGGTCTGGCGCGACCCAGACGTGCACGGCGAAGCGGGTCATGTGGTGGGTCGGTCCGCAGGCGGTGCTCGTGCGCACGCAGCTCGTCGGCGAGTTCGGGCTCAGTGCGGCCGCCTACTGGACCGTAGGCGGGGAGGACCCTGCTCAGTGGCCGATGATTCGGGCTTATGCCCAGTCGCTCGCGCCCGCATCCACCGATGTTGCAGCGGCCGGATTACCGACGACGGTGTACGGGACGCCGATCGCGGTCACGGCGACCGTCACCTCGCAGGGTGCTCCGCTCGCCGGGGCCACGGCGACGGTCCGGTTCCAGCGCCAGGGCTCGAAGAAGTGGGCCGACGTCGCCACCCTGCCCACGGGCGCAGACGGCGTCGTCAGCTTCCCGGTGTCGCCCGAGGCAACCGGCTCGTGGCAGGTCTTCGTGCCTGGTGCCGATGCGCGGACGGAAGGTGCGAGTGCCCCGTTCGTGACACAGGTTCTCTCCCTGGTCACGGCTGAACCGAAGGATTCACGCGTCTCCCGCGGTGGACGACTGGTCGTCAAGGCCTCGGCCAGCCCGGCAGTTCCGGGGCAGTCCATCGTCCTACAGGTGCAGCGCGGCGAGAAGTGGAAGAACGTGGCGTCACTGAAGGCGAATGCCGCCGGCCGTGCCCGCCTCATCGCCACCGCGCCTAGCGCGAAGGGCCTGTACGTCTACCGGGTGGTTGCCGTCGGCAAGGCTGACCTGTTCGCGAACGCGTCGACGGAGTTCCGGATCCGCGTCACGAAGTGACGGGGTCAGCCACGCACGCGGCGGGAAGCTCGAACCACTGCAACGACGTGAAGTCGGCGGAGATGCCATCGCTCAGACTCGCTGGTGCGCCAAGATCGTCGGGAAGTGACTCCAGCAGTTCGTGCGCGTACGACAGGTAGCCGACGAGGTCCGACTCGGGCGCAGTGTCGCGGTGCTCGGGGTAGGTGAGCGTCCCATCGGGTGCGTAATGGACCTGGGAAAGCCGCAGGGGTGGCTCGACGGGTCCGTTGCGGTGATGCCAGCGTCCGGTTGTCGTGTCGAAGCGGTACTGCGGCATCAGTCGCCAGCCGTGATCGGCCACGAGGACGACGGCCGAGACGATGTACTCGAAGACCGCCTCCGACACGAAGTAGTTGAAGTTCACGCGGACCCAGCCCGGCTTGATGCCCTCGCAGCCGTGTGAGATCTCGCGCTCGAACTCGTGCGATCGCTCGAGGTCGATGCCGAGGAGCCGGTGGCCGTAGGGGCCGGCGCAGGAGCAGCCGCCGCGTGACTGGATGCCGAAGAGGTCGTTCAGGATCGCCACGACGAGGTTGTGGTGGAGGTAGCGGCCACCGGGACGCGGGATGACGAAGGACACGATCGACAGGCGCTCCGCCTCGAGATTGCCGAGGACCTGGATGCGCGGGCTCGCGGACCAGACCGCGATGGCGCGCCGGACGAAGTCGCCTTCGTGTGCGCGGATGACGTCGGTGCCGACGGCCCCCTTCAGCTGGAAAACCAGACCGGCTCGGATCGACTCGACGATCGCGGGTGTCCCGCCCTCCTCGCGGTGCACGGCGTCGGTGATGTAGTGGTGCTCCTCAGGATTGACGTATGTCACGGTGCCGCCACCGACGATGTCCGGGACGGAGTTGGCCAGCAGCTCCCGGCGCACGATGAGCACGCCGGGTGTGCCGGGGCCGCCGATGAACTTGTGAGGGGACAGGAAGATGGCGTCGTAGTACGCGAGTGGGTGTTCGTCGCATCGCGGCAGCATGTCGATGTCGACGTAGGGGGCCGCCGCCGCGTAGTCCCAGAAGGCGAGCGCACCGTGTTCGTGCAGCACCTGTGAAACGCGATGCGTATCCGTGACGATCCCGGTGACGTTGCTGGCGGCGCTGAAGGAGGCGATGCGCAGCGGGCGATCGCGATACTCGTGCAGCCGTGCCTCGAGGTCTGCCAGGTCGATGTGGCCGTCTGCATCCTCGTGGATCGTCACGACGTCGGCGATTGACTCGCGCCAAGGAAGCTCATTGCTGTGGTGCTCGAAGGGACCGATGAACACCACCGGTCGTTCGCTGGCCGGGATGGCGGAGTCGAGTCCATAGCGTCGGTTGAGATCCGCTGGGATCCGCAGGTTGAGGATGCCGATCAGCTTGTTGATGGCGCCGGTCGAGCCGGATCCGCAGAAGATCACGCACGTGTCGTCGTCGCCATTGACAGCGTCCCGGATGATGCGACGGGAGTCCTCGCGCAGCCGGGTCGTCTGCAGGCCGGTGCCGCTGGACTCCGTGTGAGTGTTGGCATAGCGGGGGAGTACCTCGTCGCGGATGAAGTCCTCGATGAAGGACAGGGCTCTTCCGCTGGCTGTGTAATCGGCGTAGGTCACCCGCCGCTCGCCGAAGGGTCCCTGCATCACCTGGTCGTCGCCGATGACGCCGTCGCGGATGCGCGCGAGGAGGGCCGGTTCGGGCAGGCTCGCGTCGCGCGGCGGGATGACGATCTCGGACACGTCGCCAGACTAGGTCCCACCCCGTCGATCTTGAGGTTGGTGGCGGAATCCGTGCCGGATTCCGCCACCAACCTCAAGACCGGCAGGGGGGAACGGGGTGGGAGGATGGCGACATGTCGGTTGCCCCAGTCGAAGTCGAGCGCCCTCAGGTGGTGGAGGACACGGACCGGCCGTGGATAACGCTCGTGTGGAACGACCCGGTGAACCTGATGTCCTACGTCACCTACGTCTTCATCGAGTACTTCCACTATGACCGGGCCAAGGCCGAACTGCTCATGCTCGACGTGCACGAGAAGGGTCGGGCGGTGGTTTCCAATGGCACCCGCGACGAGATGGAGCGCGACGTGTCGGCGATGCATGGCTATGGGCTGTGGGCCACGATGCAGAAGGACTCCTGATGGCGGAGGTGCACGACCTTCCCGGCGACGCACCCGGGGTGGAGATCTCCCTCGAGGAGGTCGAGGTCGCGCTGCTGCTGTCCCTCAGCGCGCAGATGGCCGACTTCGTCGCCCCTGCGCCAATGGACTCTGAGGATCCGCTTGTGGCGATGGTAGGGATCGATCCGACAGCGCAGATGTCCGACGACCCGGCGCTGCAGCGGCTGCTGCCCGATGCCTATGCCGACGACGCGGACGCATCGGCTGATTTCCGGCGGTTCACGGAGCGCGATCTGCGCGAGTCGAAGGTACGCAATGCGCTCGCCGTCGCCGAGCAGTTGTCCGGGAATCCGAGCAGTGTGATCGTCGCAGGTGAAGCGGTCGGCCCGTGGCTGGGATTCCTCAACGACACCCGGCTGACGCTCGGCACGCGCCTCGAGCTCACGGAGGACAACCACGATGAGCTCGCCGACCTGCCGGAGAGCGATCCGCGTGCCGGCCTCTTCCAGGTGTACGACTGGCTCACGTTCCTGCAGGAGTCGATCGTCCAGCGGCTCCTCTCGTAGACAGGCAGACGACGCGACAGGGGCGCCCCGGGATTCGGGACGCCCCTATCGGCGGATGAGCGTGGCAGATGGACTGCCCACGCCCCTCTCAGGCGTTGACGCTGGAGGGAGCCTCCTTGATCTCCTGGGCCGCGAAATCCGGTTCGTCCGCGAAGCTCTTCTCCCGGGCGATCTTGTAGATCAGCAGGCCGAACAGGCACTTCGCTAGGACGTCGGCGATCGAGTAGCCGACCTGGCGCGAGACGAAGGCGTCTGCACCGTCGAAGCCGAACATGGGGAACATGTAAGAGATCGGGTAGAAGCCCCAGGTGGCCAGCAGGAGCAGGCGCAGTCCGTTGAGATCCTTGCGGACCTGCTCGGGCTGGGTCTTCATCGATCGGCCGAGCTCAACCCACAGCACATACAGGATGTACAGGAAGGGAATCGTCGACAGGCCTCCCCAGATCGCCTTGGATGCCGTGTCCGTTGCGAGCTCCCCGGGGTAGCCGAGGATGATCATCAGGGCAGAGGCCGGGATGAGCTTGAGCAGCAGGGACTTACGGATCTTCGGAGCGAGGGCCAGCACGGCGACCGTCTCGAAGAGCAGGAGCGGAACCGTCAGGAGCCAGTCGACATAGCGGTAGCCCTCGTTGAATCCCTCGCCGTTCACGAACACATATGTCATCGCATTCGCTGCTGTCGCCATGGTGCCTTCCCCGTCTGCCACGAAGGCTCCGGTGAAGGAGTTGAAGATGCGGAAGTAGTGGTAGGCCGCGATGAGGCAGACGATGGCGGACACGACGAGTGCCTGCCGGTACCGGGGCAGAACGCGCCCCTGAACAGCGAGCAGGAACACCACCGTCGCGATCATCGCGGCGAGCGCGAATGACAGGACGTTGTAGACGGTCTGGAACTGGGTGTAGTCCAGCATGAGCACGGACTCCATTGATGACCTCCAGTGATTGCATTCGCGCGAATGAAGCCCACTCGCCCGGCTTGGCGGTCACCTTGCGGCGACGTCAGCAGCCGAAGGCTCTACCCGAACCGGTGAAGGCGCAAGTTGAAGTACCTTTGGCGCGATTGATGGGTGTTTTCGCCCGATCCCGCGCCGGCTCATAGGCTGCGCCCATGCTCGTGATTCGCCGCTCCCTGGTCGACGCCATGGTCACCCATGCGCGCGCTGACCATCCCGACGAGGCATGCGGGGTGATCGCCGGACCCGACGGCAGCGATCGCCCGGAACGATTCGTGCCGATGGTCAACTCTGCCCGCTCCCCGACGTTCTACGAGTTCGACTCCGGCGACCTGCTG
>CAIVQM010000019.1 GCA_903908025.1 uncultured bacterium | reverse complement strand
GTGAGCCGGACGGCTGCGGCGATGAGCCGCAACGAGGCCGGCATGGATGGGGAACGCGGTGTCATCATCATGACGGCGTCGGTGGCGGCGTTCGAGGGGCAGATCGGCCAGACGGCCTACAGCGCGAGCAAGGGCGGCATCGTCGGCATGACGCTGCCGATCGCCCGCGACCTCGGCCCCGTCGGCATCCGCGTGCTCACCATCGCCCCTGGTCTGGTGGATACACCGATCTACGACCTCGCGCCAGAAGGCCTCAAGGAGTCGCTCGGCCAGACCACGGTGTTCCCGAAGCGGCTCGGTCACGCGGCGGAGTTCGCGCAACTCGCGGAGGCATTGGCGGAGAACACCTACATGAACGGCGAGGTCGTGCGCATGGATGCGGCGATCCGGATGGCACCGAAGTAGTCGAAGCGAAGGAGTCCGTGATGACATCAACCGTTCAGAGCCTGCTGCCCGCCCACGCGATCATCGAGGGAACGCACTCCGGGATCGTGAGCGTGTCCGACCTGCGAACTGCTGCGAAGCAGACATTGGCCCTGTGTCAGGAGAACGGCACGTGGCACGTGCTGTCCGATTGCACCGATGTCACGGACATCCCCGGTGCACTCGAGTTCCTCAACCTCATCGAGGCACTGGAGCAGGTGCACCTGGGCCCGACCTTCCGGCAGGCGCTGATCTGGCCGCTAGACGAGAAGGCATGCCTCAACTTCGACGAATGGCGGATCATCGAGGCGAACCACGGCTTCCATGCGAAGGCGTTCGGCGATCGTGACGTGGCCATCGCCTGGCTTGAGGCGTAGGCGCCTGGTTCAGGAAGTCGTTGCGGCTCGCTGGAGTCGGTCGATGACGGCGGCACCGATGCCGGTGGCGGCCGGCGGCACGGCGAGCACCGTCGTCAGTTCGAGGGCATCCGCCTCGCGCAGCGCGGCGTAGAGCACGCGCGCATAGTCGTCGACCGTGGCGGGAGCGCTCAGGCGCACATGGCCTTCAGGTGTCGGGACGTCGGCGAGGGCGAGCACGCCGGTGGTCGCGTTGTCGTTCTTGCGTGCGGCGAGGGTGTCGGCGTCGAACAGCAGGACGCGTGCACGCGGGGCGTAGTGCGAGGCGAGCGTGCCGGGGGCGCGCACGTCGGAGGCGGCGCCGAGGCTCAGGCCGGTGACGCGCTCGACATCGGCGGCGCTGACGTGACCGGGTCGCAGGATCACCGGCAGTGGGCCGGTGCAGTCGACGATCGTCGACTCGACACCGACGCTGCTCGAGCCGCCGTCGAGGAGCACGTCGTCATCCCCGAGCACGTCGCCGAGTTCGGCCAGCACGTGCTCCGCGGTCGTCGGGCTCACGCGACCGAAGCGGTTGGCGCTGGGGGCGGCAACGCCGATGGAGGCGTCGCCCGTCAGCTCGACGAGGGCGTCGAGCACCGCATGCATGGCCGGGTGCGACGAGACCCGCACGGCTACGGTGTCCTGGCCGCCAGTGATGGAGTCACCTGCCCGGTCGGTGCGGCGGGCGACGAGGGTGAGCGGGCCGGGCCAGAAGGCGTGGGCCAGCGCGCGGGCGTAGTCGGGGATGTCGGCGGCCCACGCAAGTGAGGCGGCGGCGTCGCGAACGTGGACGATCAGCGGGTGGTCGGCGGGCCGGCCCTTGGCGGCGTAGACGCGGGCAATGGCATGGGGCAGGTCAGCCCGGGCGCCGAGCCCGTAGACCGTCTCGGTGGGCAATGCCGCCAGGTGGCCGTCGGCTAGCGCGCGGGCGGCGGCAGCGGGATCGGCGGTGGTGAGCACGGGGCCATTCAACCGCGTGGGAGGACGTCGGCGAACCGGCGCTGCTCGCTCTCGGCGATTCCGTTCGCCGTCGCGGCAGCTCTCCAGCCGATCATGCCGGCGCGGACGTCATCCGCGATTTCGCGGGCTTTGTCGGCCGTCAGCGCGAAATACGGGGCGGCTTCGACGAGTGCGGTCATCGTCTCGGACGGATCAGTCGTGTAGTTGATGCTCGTGACCCGAACCGCGTCGGGATCGGGGTTGGGATTGATGTCGAATGCCGGCGAGAGCACCCAGCCCGCAGCGGCACGCAGCAGGCCATGGTTGCGCAGGTGATCGTCTGTGTTGTTGATGGCGATGCCGAATGCGATACGCCGCCACAACTGTCGTAGGTCGTTGGTGACGTCGCCGCCGTGCTCCGTCAGTGCCTCGGCTACCTCGACATAGTCGTGGCTCTCGCCATCCCGGCCGAGCAGCAACGTCATCGCACTGATGTAGGGAATGCGTTCGGCACCGTTGCGATCGAATCTCTCGATCAGGAGCACCCGTCGGCCGGACACATCAACAAGTTGTCGTCGCGGAGTGCTGATACCGCAGCGCTCGGCCAGGTCGAGGGCCGTCTTCTCCCATGACATCACATCCCACTCGTCGCCGTGGTGCGGAAACTTCGCGATGAACAGCCGGTCACCGTCACTGACGGAGGCCTTCGGACGGGCACCGCCAAGGGATGCTGAACCGGCATCTAGCAGGGCCTTGATCGCTGCGAGCGCTTC
>CAIVQM010000018.1 GCA_903908025.1 uncultured bacterium | reverse complement strand
GGCTCACCGAGTTGATGGTGGGCACCGGCATGTTCATCCGGCTCAACCCGGAGATCCGGCCCAACTCATTCCTCGCGCGCTCCGACCCCAGTGACGTCGCCCGTGTCGAGGATCGCACCTTCATCTGCTCGCAGTTGGAGTCCGATGCCGGTCCGACCAACAACTGGGCCGACCCGGCGAAGATGCGCGGCATCCTGCGGGAGAAGTTCGACGGATCCATGCGCGGGCGCACGATGTACGTCGTCCCCTTCTCCATGGGCCCGCTCGGATCGCGGATCTCGCAGCTGGGCGTCGAGATCACCGACTCGCCCTACGTCGTCGTCAACATGCGGATCATGACTCGGATGGGCAAGGCAGCCCTCGATCAGATCGGCGAGTTCGGCGAGTTCGTGCCGGCACTGCACTCGGTCGGCTACCCGCTCATCGATGCCTCCGGCGCCGCACGCCCTGATGTCACGTGGCCCTGCAACGAGGACAAGTACATCGTCCACTTCCCCGAGACCCGCGAGATCTGGTCATACGGCTCCGGCTACGGCGGCAATGCACTGCTCGGCAAGAAGTGCTTCGCCCTGCGCATCGCCTCGGCGATGGCGCGCGACGAGGGCTGGATGGCTGAGCACATGCTCATCCTCAAGCTCACGTCGCCGACCGGTGACTCCCGATACATCTCGGCGGCCTTCCCGTCCGCCTGCGGAAAGACCAACCTCGCCATGCTCGAGCCGACCGTGCCGGGCTGGACGGTCGAGACCGTCGGCGACGACATCGCGTGGATGCGATTCGGTGAGGATGGCCGGCTGTACGCGATCAACCCGGAGGCTGGCTTCTTCGGAGTCGCCCCGGGTACCGGCATGAAGACGAATGCCAATGCCGTTCGCGCGCTGTACGCCAACTCGATCTACACGAACGTGGCACTCACCGACGATGGCGACATCTGGTGGGAGGGGCTCACCGACGACGCACCGGCCCACCTCATCGACTGGAAGGGCCGCGACTGGACCCCCGAGTCCCCGGAGCCGTCGAGCCATCCCAATGCCCGCTTCACCGCACCGGCCGGGCAGTGTCCGTCGATTGCACCCAACTGGGAGGATCCGGCCGGCGTTCCGATCGAGGCGATCCTGTTCGGTGGCCGCCGGGCCACGAACGTGCCGCTGGTGGCTGAATCCTTCGACTGGGCACATGGTGTCTTCATGGGCGCCACGGTCTCGAGCGAGATGACCGCTGCCGCCGTCGGAGGAGTCGGCCAGCTGCGCCGCGACCCGTTCGCCATGCTGCCGTTCTGCGGCTACAACATGGCGGACTACTGGGGTCACTGGCTGAAGATCGGGACGATGACCGACGCTTCCAAGCTGCCGCGCATCTACGCCGTCAACTGGTTCCGCAAGGATGCCGACGGCAAGTTCATCTGGCCCGGATACGGCGAGAATTCGCGGGTGCTCGAGTGGATCGTGCGTCGGCTGGAGGGCGAGGCCGGGGCAACCGACACCGCGATCGGTCGGGTCCCGGAAGAGGGGGCCCTCTTCGTGGACGGTCTGGACCTCAGCGCCGACAAGCTTGCGGAGCTGTTCGCTATTGATCCGGTTACCTGGCTCGCGGAGTCCGACCTCACCGAGGAGTATTTCGGCCAGTTCGGCGACCGGGTGCCGGCGGAACTGCGTGGTCAGCTGGCCTCGCTGCGGGAGCGTCTCAACAACGCGTAGCCGGCTCGGCTCAGCCGAGAGTTGCGACGAGCACGGCCTTGATGGTGTGCATCCGGTTCTCGGCCTGATCGAAGACGATGCTCGCGGGTGACTCGAACACCTCATCGGTGACCTCGACGCCGTCCGTGAGGCCGTACTCGGCAGCGACCTTGCGCCCGACGGCCGTTTGCTGATCGTGGTAGGCCGGCAGGCAGTGCATGAATTTCGATGACGGGTCGCGGGTGAGCGCCATGAGCGACGCGTCGACCCGGTAAGGCGTCAGCAGGGCCACCCGTTCGGCCCACGTGGCGTCCGGTTCGCCCATCGAGACCCAGATGTCGGTGTGCACGAACTCCGCGTCCGCGAGCCCGGCCTCGATGTCCTCGGTGAGCGTAAGCAGAGCGCCGGTCTGTGCAGCGGTCGCCCTGGCGAGTTCCTGCACCTCCTGGTTGGGCCATAGCGATCGGGGAGCCACCAGCCGGACATCGGATCCCATCAGCGCGCCCATGACGAGCAGGGAGTTGCCCATGTTGAACCGCGCGTCGCCGACATAGGCATAGCGCAGGGGAGCGGACGGATCCGCTGCGTGCTCACGCATGGTCAGGAAGTCGGCCAGCATCTGCGTCGGATGCCATTCGTCGGTCAGCCCGTTGAAGACGGGGACGGACGAGTAGGCGGCGAGCGCCTCGATCGTGGTCTGGCTGGCGCCGCGGTACTCGATGCCGTCGAAGATCCGGGCGAGGACGCGGGCCGTGTCGGCGATGGACTCCTTGTGGCCCACCTGGCTGCTGGCCGGATCCAGCACGGTGATGTGCCCGCCCTGATCGCGCATGGCAACCTCGAAGGCGGTGCGCGTGCGGGTGGAGGTCTTCTCGAAGATCAGGGCCAACTGCTTGCCCCGCAGGTGCTGTGCCTCGGCGCCGTTGCGGCGGTCGGCCTTCAGTCGGGCGGCCAGCAGCAGCAACTCGTCGAGTTCGGCAGGCGTGAAGTCCGCCTCTTTGAGGAAGTCGCGTCCGGAGAGTGTCACTGCGCAACGCTATCGGGCTGGCAGAGCGGCTTCCTACGCGATACCCAGGGCGCGAGGCGAGACGGCCTCGGCGATCTCCTCGCTGGCAACCCGCAGCCCCTCGCCCTTCTCGCGTGGGTAGTGCCGGGAGTCCAGGCGTGCGTAGATGTGCTCGCGGTCGTCCTCGGACAGGCCACCCCACACGCCGTACGGCTCGCGGGCGCGGACGGCGTAGTCGGCGCACTCCATGCGTACGTCGCAGCCCGCGCAGACCATCTTCGCGGTGCGGTCGCGCCGCACGCGAGAGGAGCCGCGTTCGTTCTGGGGGTGGAAGAACAGCAGGGGGTCTGCTTCGAGGCAGGAGCCGTGCTCCTGCCAGAACCACTGGGCATCCTTGGGCACCTGTGCGAGGGGCTGCTGAGGCATTGCTGGTTCCTCCCGGCTGGCTGTGCGTGCGATACCACGCTAGTTCGCCGGTTTCAACCGCAGAAGTGGACGAAAGTCCCATGTGGCAGGGCCTTCGGCCACGAAAAGTCCAGAACGCGCCTACGGAGTGGGGTCCGCAGCCGCCTCGGCGGCCTTGGCTACGGAGGCCTGCACCTGTGCCATGTCGACAACGCGCACGGCCTGCACGAGGTTGGTCAGGGCCTGCTCGGGCAGGGCGCCAGCCTGGGAGTACAGCACGACACCGTCGCGGATGGCGAGCAGCGTCGGGATGCTGGAGATGCCGAAGGCGCCGGCGAGGCCCTGCTCGGCCTCCGTGTCGACCTTGGCGAACACGATGTCCGGGTTGCTCTCCGACACCGTCTCGTAGACCGGGGCGAAGCTGCGGCACGGGCCGCACCAGGCGGCCCAGAAATCGACCAGGACGATGGGGTTCCCGGAGATGGTGTCCCCGAAAGTGGTCTCGGTGAGGTTGATCGTCGTCATGGCACGAGTATATCCCTTATACCCCACGGGGTATAGGATTCGGGTCGAGCGAGCCTGCCGGCCCTACACTCGCCGCATGGATTCGGATCCCCTGGACAGCCCAGCCAGCTCGGGTGGCACCCTGCTCGAGGAGCGCACCTTCTCAACGGACGAGGGCGACCACGAGCGCTTCTCCCACTATGTCGAGAAGGCCAAGATCATGGAGAGCGCCGTCACCGGCACGCCGGTCACGGCCCTGTGCGGCAAGGTCTGGACCCCGAGCCGGGATCCTGAGCGCTTCCCGATCTGCCCTGAGTGCGAGGCCATCCACGCCGGACTGCCGCCCCGCGGCCCGGGGAAGGACTCCTGACCGGCGTCAGCCCGGAGGCCACGTCGTCCGTCTGGCAGCGCGAGCACCGCGCGCTGTCGATCGGCATCGTCTCCCTGATCACCCTGCTGGCCTTCGAGGCCATCGGCACGGCCACGGCGATGCCCGTCGTCGCGCGCGACCTCGATGCCCTCGGCGGCTACACCTGGGCCTTCAACGCGTATGTCACCGCTTCGCTCCTTGCCATGGTCGTCGGCGGTCTGTGGTCCGATGCCACCGGGCCGCGCGGACCGCTCATCTTTGGCGTCGTGGCGCTCTCCATCGGGGCGGTGATCGCCGGTGCGGCCGTGGGCCTGACCACCCTCGTGATCGGGCGGGCGCTCCAGGGGGTCGGTGGCGGGCTGATCATCGTCGCCGTTTACGTCCTGATCGCACGCGCCTATCCCGTCTCCTTGCGGCCCAAGGCGTTCTCCGTCCTCTCGGCCGCGTGGATCGTCCCGTCCCTGGTCGGCCCGGTCATTGCGGGCTGGCTGTCGGACAACTGGACATGGCGTGCCGTCTTCTGGCTCGTGCCGATCTTCGTCATCCCGCCCGTCCTGCTGCTGTTTCCTCGGTTGTCGGCGCATCAGGGCGGCACCCCACACGCATCGGTCCGGCGTCGCCTCGTGGCGGGGATCCTGGCGACAGTCGCGCTCCTGGCGATCCAGGATGGTGTTTTGCGTCTGTCGGTGTTCGGCGCGGGAGAGGCGGCGCTGGGCTTCGTCCTGCTGATCGCCGCGGTGCGCCAACTGGTGCCGCCCGGATCGCTCACCTTCCGTCGCGGACTTCCGACGAGCGTGATGATGCGCGGCGTCATCGCCTCCGCGTACTTCTCCGCCGAGGTGTTCGTGCCCCTGGCGCTGATCGAGACCCGTGGCATCACGACGACCCAGGCAGGCTTGATCCTCGCTACGTCGGCGGCACTGTGGGCGGCGGGCTCATACGCGCAGAGTCGACTGCCCGGCGACACGGACCGGTCGTCGGCCACGCGGGTGGGAGCCGCGATCGTGGCCCTGTGCCTGGTCACGTTGCCGTTGTCGGTCCTGACGGACCTGCCGCCGTGGATCGCCGCCATCTCGTGGGCGGTGGGGGCGTTCGGCATGGGCCTGGCGATCCCGTCGGTCTCCGTGCAGGTGATGAGGCTGTCGCCGCCGGCCGACCTGGGCGTGAACTCGGCGTCCATCCAGATCATCGACTCGGTGCTGAGTGTCGTCATCATCGCCATGCTGGGGGTCGGGTACGCCGTGGCAGTCGCCTCAGGTGGTGCGACGGCGATGACGTTCGTCCTGCTGTGGCTGGGGTCAGCCTGCGTGGCGCTGGCTGGGGTGGCGGTTGCCGGACGAATGCGACCTTCCCTATCGGCGTAATAGGCAGGTGGCCGCACGTCAGCCGGTCGGCTCTGACAGGATGGGTCCCCGCTGATGCGACCGCCATCGGCATGAAGGAGATCGCCGTCCATGTCCGGACTGACCACTCGCCGCGTCCTGCTCCCCGCCCTGGCCCTCGCCTCGATCGGCGCCCTGCTCGCAGGCTGCGCCCAGGAGCCATCGGCCACTGCCTCGCCGGCCGCGGCCGCGTCCAGCGCCGCCGCCTCGTCGGCTCCCTCTGAGGCGGCCGCCAGCCCCGCAGCGTCCGCTTCGGCCGCACCTGAGCTCACCGCGTGCTCGAAGGAGAACCTGACCCTCGTCACGCCGGGCACCCTGACCATCGGCACCGATACCCCGGCCTACCCGCCGTACTTCTCCGACGATGACCCGAGCAACGGTGAGGGCTTCGAGTCCGCTGTTGCCTACGCGGTCGCCGACGGCCTGGGCTTCGCGCCCAACGAGGTCACGTGGGCCACGGTGCCGTTCAACTCCTCGTACGCCCCGGGCGACAAGGCATTCGACTTCGACATCAACCAGATCTCGATCACCCCGAAGCGCCAGAAGGTCGTCGACTTCTCCAACGGCTACTACACGGTCAACCAGGCCGTCATCGCGCTGAAGGACTCGCCGATCGCCAACGCCACCACGCTGGCCGAGCTGCAGGCAGCCAAGCTCGGTGCACAGATCGGCACGACGAGCCTGGACTTCATCAACGATGTGGTGCAGCCCGCCGACCAGCCCTACGTCTACAACGACACGAACGATGCGAAGAGTGCGCTGCAGAACGGCCAGATCGACGGCATCGTCGTCGACCTGCCGACGGCCTACTACATCACCGCAGTCGAGATCCCCAAGGGCAAGATCGTGGGTCAGTTCAAGGCACAGGAGGGTGGCGAGCAGTTCGGCCTGCTCTTCGCCAAGGGCAACCCGCTGGTGTCGTGCGTCAACGAGGTCATCGACGGCCTCGCCGCATCCGGTGAACTGCAGTCCATCCAGGACGAGTGGCTCGCCGGCGACGTCGCGCCGTACTTCACGGAGTAGCAGCGACCGCGCCTCCGCGCAGTCACACTTCAGCACATGACGATGACGACGCCAGCGCCAGGCTCACCTGTGGTCTACCAAGACCCGGTGCGCCTGGCGCTGTCGCGTCGTCGGGCCCGTCGCAATGCCTGGGTGGGCATGGGCAGCCTGGTCGGCTTCACCGTCGTCGTCTCGCTCCTCGTCTCCCGCAGTCCCGGCTGGCCGATCGTGCAGGAGACCTTCTTCAGCCGCGAGGAGTTCATCGACTCGTTCCCGGGCCTGCTCAAGGCGTTCATGCTGAACGTCAAGATCTTCCTCATCGCCGAGCCGCTGATCCTGATCTTCAGTCTCGTCATCGCGCTGACCCGCACGCTGCGGTCGCCCATCTTCCTGCCCTTACGGGTGCTGGCAACCCTCTACGTCGACATCTTCCGTGGTGTCCCGACGATCCTCGTGATCTTCCTGCTCGGCTTCGGCGTGCCGGCACTGCGCCTGCAGGGCGTTCCCAACAGCCCGGTGTTCTGGGGGACGGCTGCGCTCGTGCTGTCGTACACCGCTTACGTGGCAGAGGTGTTCCGCGCCGGTATTGGCTCGGTGCACCCCAGCCAGCGCATGGCAGCGCGCTCACTGGGCCTGTCGGTGCTGCAGACCAACCGCTACGTCGTGCTGCCGCAGGCGATCCGCAATGTCATCCCGCCGCTCCTCAATGACTTCATCTCGCTGCAGAAGGACACGGCACTCGTCGCGGTCCTTGGTCCGATCGAGGTTCTGCGTCAGGCGCAGATCGACGCGTCGTCGACGTTCAACTACACCCCATATGTCGGGGCAGCGCTGATCTTCATCGCACTGACTATCCCGATGACGCGCTTCGCCGACTGGGTCCAGACCCGAATGGCCAAGCGTCAGCGCGCAGGGGGCATCGCGTGAGCGCGCGGCTGCTCGAAGTGTCGGGCGTGTGGAAGGGCTTCGACGATCATCCGGTGCTGCGCGGGCTGGACCTGCAGGTCGATGCTCACCAGGCCGTCGTGCTCATCGGGGCTTCGGGCTCGGGCAAGTCGACACTGCTGCGGTGCATCAACGGACTGGAGTCGGTCGATGCCGGCCGGATCGTGCTCGACGGCGACGTCGAGGTCACTGATCCCGATATCGACCTCGACCTCGTGCGCCGTCGGGTCGGCATCGTCTTCCAGTCGTACAACCTCTTTCCGCACATGACCGTGATCGACAACATCACCCTCGCCCCGCGCAAGGTGGCTCGCGTCCGTGCCGCCCAGGCACAGGACGAGGCGCGCGCTCTGCTCGACCGGTTCGGCCTCGCCGGCAAGGCCGACGAGTACCCCGATCGGCTCTCCGGCGGGCAGGCCCAGCGGGTAGCCATCGTCCGGGCGCTGGCCATGCAGCCGGAGCTCATGCTCTTCGACGAGATCACGTCCGCCCTCGACCCGCTGCTCGTGGGGGAGGTCCTCGATGCGGTCCGTGACCTGAAGTCCGGGGGACTGACGATCGTGATGGCCACCCATGAGATGGGGTTCGCCCGCGAGGTCGCCGACCGGGTCTGCTTCCTGCAGGACGGGATCGTGCGTGAGCAGGGCACTCCTGAGCAGATCTTCACCGATCCGCAGGAGCCGGCGACCAGGGAGTTCCTGGCTCGCGTCTTCGGCTGACCCTGGGACGGGTGTGTCCCGACCGATATCCGGTGATCCGGCCCTACAGTTGTCGTGCTGGTCGCAAGGCGCGGTCGGCATGTATTGAGGAGGTCACATGACCACGGTCGACGAGGGTTCTCTGGACCTTGAGACGGGCGGCATGGGGGCAATTGGCAAGCACTGGGGGGTTCTTCTCTTCCTGGGCATCACCAGCCTGGTCGTCGGCATCATCGCCCTGGTGTGGCCGGGTGCGACGATCGTCGTCATCGCCATCCTGGTGGCTGCCTGGCTGATCGTGTCCGGCATCTTCCAGATCATCCGTGGCTTCTCCCACGGCATCACGGGCGGCATGCGGGCGCTCCTGTTCATCTCGGGTGCGCTGTCGCTCATCCTGGGCATCATCGCGATCAACGGCATCTTCCAGGCCGTCGAGATCCTCGCGATCCTGATCGGCATCGCCTTCCTGTTCCGCGGCTTCGGTCTGCTGTTCATGGCAGCGGAGGACGGCAACGGACGCGGCTGGAACATCTTCGGCGGCATCGTCATGCTGATCGGTGGCCTGGTCGTGCTGACGTGGCCCGGCATCTCGCTCGTCACGCTCGCGTGGGTCACCGGCATCTGGCTGATCGTCGGCGGCATCTTCGAGATCGTCGGTGCGTTCAAGCTGCGCTCCCTCGCCAAGGCTGCCTGACCGCTCTAGCGCAACAACATGGCAGCGGAGACTTCACAGACCCTTGACCGGGGGCTGCGCGTCCTGGAGGTGGTGGCTGAGTCCCCAGATGGGCTCACCGTCACCGAACTGGCCGCAGCCCTCGGCATCGGTCGTACGGTCGTCTACCGGCTCGTGGTCACCCTCGAGCAGCATGCCCTTCTGCGCCGGTCCGCCGACGGCAAGTGCCGTCTCGGGCTGGGCATTCTCGCGATGGGCCGGCAGGTTCAGCCGGTAGTCCGCGACACCGCGATGCCGGCCTTGCGCCTGCTCGCGGACGCCGTCAATGCCACTGCCGTCCTGACCGTCGTCGACGGCCAGGAGGCGCTGGCCGCGGTCGTCGTCGAGCCGACGCGCTCGGACCTGCACGTAGCGTCCCGAGCCGGCTCCCGGCAGCCTCTCGAGAACGGTGCGGCCGGCCGCGCCATCCTCGCTGCCCGCACCACCTCCGGCCGGCCGCTGGACCCGCCGTGGGTGGTCGCGACGGGCGATGGACCCCAAGGTGCCTACGGGATCGCGGTCCCCGTGCTGGGCGTTCCGGGCCTCGAGGCAAGTGTCTGCGTGCTCGCGCTTCGTGAGCTCAACGATGCGGATGTCGGCCCCCGGGTGGCCCGGGCCGCCGGCGAGATCGCCCGCGCCCTGCGCTAGTTCCAGCAGCCGGTGATAGTGGCGCCGAGGCCGTCGAGGGCCTGCCGGGTTGACAGGGCAGAGAACCGCTGCGGCCGGTCGTTGACCAGAATCGAGAACAGCCGCTCAGGACCAGCCGACGTGGTTGCGACGCCGGAGAGCCCGATCGTGTCGAACAGCGTCCCGGTCTTCGCCTGGACCGCTCCCTGTGCGCATCGGGCGTGCCGGGTCACGAAGCGGCCGTAGCGATCGTCCAGTGTCCCCGTCTGGCCCGCCACCGGCATGGCCTCCGGTTCGAACATGGTCGTGAACGGTGCCGGGTTGGTGACGCGGGCGACGCGCAGGACATCGACGAGGAAGCGCGGTGACACGCGATCCTTGCGGGACAGTCCGCTGCCGTCGCGCAGTGCCATCCCGTCCGGATTGACACCCAGGTTGCGGAGCACCTGCTCGGCGGCCGTCTGGGCGCCCTGCCACGAGGCCTCCGTTCCGGTCGCGACGGCGACCTGCCGATAGAGCACCTCGGCAACATTGTTCTCCGAGATGCGCAGCATGACGCGGACGGCGTCGCCGACGGAGTGCCCGATCTCGGCGATCACGGCGCCCTCACCCGCGTCGGCATCCGGCCCGAGGGTCGCGGGGACGCCCTTCTTGGTGAGCCGATCAACGAATACCCGTGCCGCGTTCGCACTGGGGTCGGCGCTGTAGTCCCAGAGGCGGGCGAGGGCCTCGACGGACGACACCACCGACGGGATGGAGGAGCCGGTCCAGCCGGGGGCCCGCTTCGTATCGGGGAACCGGTCGTCGTCCACATGCACGACGACGGGAGTGCCGGCGGGCAGCGCTTTGGCTGTCAGGTTCGCCAGCCGTTGTAGGTCAGCGGTGGACAGCAAGGGGTCGCCGCCGCCCTCGAGGACGAGATCGGCCGGGGTCGCGCCCACCCGGACTCGGGTGGTCAGTTGGGCGTCCGCGCCGAGCGCGGCGAGGGCTAGATC
>CAIVQM010000017.1 GCA_903908025.1 uncultured bacterium | reverse complement strand
GGCCTCGCGCATCATCCGATCGATCTCGTCCTTGTTCAGGGCCGAGCCGCCGGAGATCGTCATCGACTGCGTCTTCTGCGTGGCCATGTCCTTGGCCGACACGTGGACGATGCCGTTGGCGTCGATGTCGAACGTGACCTCGATCTGCGGGACACCACGCGGCGCCGGCGGGAGGCCGGTCAGCTCGAACGTGCCGAGCCGCTTGTTGTACGCGGCCATCTCGCGCTCGCCCTGGTACACCTGGATGAGCACCGACGGCTGGTTGTCGTCAGCGGTGGTGAAGATCTCGGACCGCTTGGTCGGGATCGTCGTGTTGCGCTCGATGAGCCGCGTCATGACGCCGCCCTTGGTCTCGATGCCCAGCGACAGCGGGGTCACGTCGAGCAGCAGGACGTCCTTGACCTCGCCCTTGAGCACGCCGGCCTGGAGAGCCGCGCCGATGGCCACGACCTCATCCGGGTTGACGCTCTTGTTGGGCTCCTTGCCGGTCTCCGCCTTCACCAGCTCGGTGACGGCCGGCATGCGGGTCGAGCCGCCGACGAGAACGACCTGGTCGATCTTGTCGAGCGAGATGCCCGCGTCCTTGATGACGGCCTGGAAGGGTGCCTTGGTGCGGTCGAGCAGGTCGGATGTCATTGACTCGAACTGTGCGCGCGACAGGGTCTCGTCCAGGTGCAGCGGGCCATCAGCGCTGGCCGTGATGTACGGCAGGTTGATCGACGTCTGCATCGAACTGGACAGCTCGATCTTCGCCTTCTCCGCTGCCTCACGCAGGCGCTGCATGGCCATCTTGTCCTTGGACAGGTCGACACCGTGCGCGTTCTTGAACGACGTCACCATCCAGTCGACGACCTTGTTGTCCCAGTCGTCGCCACCGAGGTGGTTGTCGCCGCTGGTGGCCTTGACCTCGACGACGCCATCGCCGATCTCGAGCAGCGACACGTCGAACGTGCCACCACCGAGGTCGAACACGAGGATCGTCTGCTCCTGGTCACCCTTGTCGAGGCCGTATGCGAGTGCGGCGGCCGTGGGCTCGTTGATGATGCGCAGGACATTGAGGCCCGCGATCTCGCCGGCCTCCTTGGTGGCCTGACGCTCGGCGTCGGAGAAGTACGCCGGCACGGTGATGACCGCATCGGTGACGTTCTCGCCGAGGTAGGCCTCTGCGTCGCGCTTGAGCTTGCCCAGGGTCCGCGCGCTGATCTCCTGCGGGGTGTAGGGCTTGCCGTCGATGTCGACGGTCCAGGTGGTGCCCATGTGGCGCTTCACGGACCGTACGGTGCGGTCGATGTTGGTGACGGCCTGGCGCTTGGCGACCTCGCCGACCAGCACCTCACCGTTCTTTGCGAAGGCGACGACGGACGGCGTGGTCCGGGCCCCTTCGGCGTTGGCGATAACGACGGGCTCGCCGCCCTCGAGGACGGAAACGACCGAGTTGGTCGTGCCCAGGTCGATGCCTACTGCTCGTGCCATGTTTGTCGTGCTCCTTCGCTTGTCCGGTTTTCCGGGTTGTCTACGGTCGAGTCTCCTCCACCTGCTGCGATCCCGCAACTTGCGACTAAGACTCTTTGAGCCTCATCGACTCAACTAACCATTGCAACGGGACATCGGGCGCGGGCATTCCAGCCAGAAGTGTGACCTACGTCACTCCTGCCGCACGTTGAGTGGCGGGTTGTGGGGGAGAATCGGGCCGCCTCAGCCCCCACAGCCCGCCTCTCAACGGGTCAGAGCGGGCGGGCGGCCAGGCCGCAGGCGGCCTCGAGCACCAGCAGCGCCCCCAGCCGGACGGTGCGCTGGTCCGGCGCATCCGCGCTGGCATCGATCTCGGTGATGTCCAGGGAATGCACTCTCGGGGATCGGCCCGCTTGGAAGGCCACCTGCCGGAGTTCGTCAGCCGTCAGCCCACCGGGGGCCGCCGCCGGGCAGCCGGGCACCACCGAGCGGTCGCAGACATCGACATCGAGGTCGACGTGGATCGGACCGCCCCCGCCACCGGCGATCGCGAGTGCCTCGGACATCGCATCGGAGATGGGCCGACGACGCAGCGCATCGCGCGTGACGACCGTGATGCCCAGATCGCGCGCCCGGGCCGCGTACTCGCGTGAGTTGGAGAAGTCGGCGATGCCGATCTGCACGATGTTCGCCCCGGCCAGTCCGGCTGCCACCAGCCGTCGGACGGGCGAACCGTTGCTCACCCCGTCGCGCAGGTCGTGGTGGGCGTCCAGGGTGATCAGCCCACCCGATGCCACGTCATCGGCGAAGACACCGCGAGCGACGGAGTACGTGATCGAGTTGTCTCCGCCGAGTGCGACGAGCAGCCGAGCTCGCTCGACGAGTTCGCGAACGCGGCTCGTGACGCGTGCTTCACCCTCGGGCCCGTCCGGTCCTTCGACATCACCGGCATCCAACGCGTGCAGGCTGGCAAGGTCGATGTCGTGCGCCCAGGAGTACGTCGAGTACCGAGTGAGGGCCGTCCTGATCGCGGCCGGCGTCGTATCCGCACCCGTTGCACTGATGGACGTCCGGTTCGCCGGCACGCCAAGCAGCATGACGTCGCACGGACCGTCACCAGGGGTGAGCCAGCCGCTGGCCCGCGGCCACAGGGGATCCTCCGAGACACTCATATCGTCAGCGCCTGCCGGCGGTCCTGCTCAGCAGCGAGCAGGCGTTCGGTGATCCTGCGGGCCTTCGCGATGCCCGCATCCTGACCGATCAGCACATCGGCCTCTCCCGGAGCACGTTCCTGCATCCCCTGCTCCTGCAGGCGAAGCGCATCGGCATCCTCCTGCAGCACGGTCCGCAGACCCTCGACCAGGTCGGCCGTCGCCTCGACAGAGTCCATCCCGAAGTTCCGGCAGAAGGCGTAGTAGTACCAACTGTTATGGGCATCGATCGGCGTGATCCCGTTGAGCACCTTGATGAGGTAGCCCTCCGCACGCGGTCGGCCCTGGGCAGTGATGCCGGAGTGCAGGATGTGGAAACTCGGGACGTGGAACTCGGTCGCGTGGAAGCGGTCGTAGAGACCCTCAGTGGCCATCGTCTTCGCGTACAGCGGCGGCGCCTCGACACCGGGCATCAGCCGATCAGCCGTCACCACATCGCCTTCGACGGTGACGGTCAGGCCGTGCTCGTAGATGTAGTCGTCGCCCACCGTCGTGACATGGATGAAGGACTCGTGTGTGAGGTCCAGAAGGTTGTCGTTGATCAGTTCGGCACGACATTCGAAGGGGAACGAGTGCGTGACGGTGACCCAGCCGGGATCATTCATGTAATGGGTGTCGGGCACTCGCGAGATGTCCGCGCGGTCCTGGTCACCGAGCCAGACCCAGATCCAGCCGTCCTTCTCGACGACGGCGTAGGAGGACACACGTGTACGCGGCGGAATGATCGCCTGCGCCGGGATGCGCGTGCACGCGCCATCCGCGCCGAACTCGAAGCCGTGGTATCCACATTGGATTCCGTCATCGATGACCTGGCCGGCCGAAAGCGGGTACGCGCGGTGTGCGCACCGATCGGCCAACGCCACCGCAGCACCCGCGCGCGTACGGAAGAGGACGACCGGCAGTTCGCAGATGACGCGGCGCACAGGAGTGCGCTCGACTTCGGTGCTCCACGCCGCGACGTACCAGGTATCGAGGATGTATCCGTCCGACATCAGGCTCCCAATCGTCGAGACAGCTCACGTGCCGTCCGCATGGCCGCGCGAGCGAGTTCGACGCGCAAGGGGCCGTCCGCTCGCTCCGACCGAAACGTTAGTCCGATCGAGGCCACGGGTCGGCCGGAACGATCAAGCGCGGCGGCCGCGACCGATGCGAACCCCGGGGCGACGAAGCCGTCCTCCTCCGACCAATGGCGGGCCCGCTCGACGGCCAATAGGCGGGTCAGTGCGGTCATGGACGTCGGTCCGGCGCCCGTCCGATCGACGAATGCGTCCTTCGTGGGGAAGAGGGCCCGAAGCTGCGCCGCCGGCAGCTCGGCCAGCATGGCTCGGCCACTTGCTGTCAGCGCGGCGGGGAGGCGCACGCCGACGTCCACGACGACCGTGACCGGGGTCGCGGGCGACTCCCGCACCAGGTACAGCGTCTCTCGGCCATGCAGGACGCCGAGGTGCGCGACCGCCGGGACAAGGGCTGCCACGTCGTGCCCGAGTCGGTTCAGGAGCGGCCGGCCAAGCCGTTCGAGCGGATCATGGCGCAGATAGGCGGCACCGACCTCGAAGGCCGCCACGCCCAGTCCCCACCGCTCCTCCTCGGGGTAGTGGGTCACGAAGCCGGCCGCCGACATCGCCGCGAGCAGGTGGAAGGTCGAGGACCGCGGAATGCCCAGCTGACGGGCCAGCGCGGCTGCTGTCACCGGGCCCGGCGCCGCCGCGAGCAGCCGCAGGGCCGACAGGGCCCGGGTCGCGGCCGGTGCATTGCCTGACATGGCTGCCCTCAATCTCGTATTTCAGACTCAGAAGAGCGCCAGCGTATTCCCCCTCGGCCGCTGGGCCGATGGAATGACGCCATGACCATGACTACGTCCGGACCCCGCCCCGTCCGCGCCGCCCGCGGCAACACCCTCACCGCGCAGGGCTGGCCGCAGGAAGCCGCACTGCGGATGCTGATGAACAACCTCGACCCCGAGGTGGCCGAGCATCCCGATGAGCTCGTCGTCTACGGCGGCACCGGCAAGGCGGCGCGCAACTGGGCCAGCTTCGACGCCATGGTCCGCACCCTGACCAATCTCAAGGACGACGAGACGATGCTGGTGCAGTCCGGCAAGCCGGTCGGCGTGTTCCAGACCCACGAGTGGGCCCCGCGCGTCATCCTCGCCAACTCCAATCTCGTCGGCGACTGGGCCACCTGGCCGGAGTTCCGCCGCCTCGAGCACCTCGGCCTGACCATGTACGGCCAGATGACCGCGGGCTCGTGGATCTACATCGGCACGCAGGGGATCCTGCAGGGCACCTACGAGACCTTCGCGGCCGTGGCAGCGAAGCGCTTCGGCGGAACCCTCGCCGGCACGCTGACGGTCACCGCCGGCTGCGGCGGGATGGGTGGCGCCCAGCCGCTGGCGGTGACGATGAACGAGGGCGTCTGCCTGATGATCGACGTCGACCCGACGCGGCTCCAGCGTCGCGTCGAGAACCGATACCTCGACGAGATCGCCGACAACCTAGACGACGCCATCGATCGCGTCCTCGCTTACAAGGCGCAGCGCAAGGCGGTCTCCGTCGGACTCGTCGGCAATGCCGCGACCCTGCTGCCGGAGTTGCTGCGACGCGACGTGCCGATTGACATCGTCACCGACCAGACGTCCGCGCACGACCCCTTGTACTACATCCCCGAAGGCATCGATTTCGACGATGCCCGCGAGTACGCGGACAAGAAGCCCGAGGAGTTCACCGACCGCGCACAGGCATCGATGGCCAAGCATGTCGAGGCGATGGTCGGCTTCATGGACAAGGGCGCCGAGGTCTTCGACTACGGCAACTCGATCCGCGATGAGGCGCGCAAGGGTGGCTACGACCGGGCCTTCGCCTTCCCCGGCTTCATCCCCGCCTACATCCGCCCGCTGTTCTGCGAGGGTAAGGGCCCATTCCGCTGGGCTGCCCTCTCCGGAGACCCCAAGGACATCGCCCGCACCGATCGCGCCGTCCTCGAGCTCTTCCCGGACAACGAGCACCTCCACCGCTGGATCACGATGGCGCAGGAGCGCGTCGCGTTCCAGGGACTGCCCGCGCGCATCTGCTGGCTCGGCTACGGCGAGCGTGACAAGGCAGGGCTCGCTTTCAACGATCTTGTCGCCAACGGCGAGGTCAGCGCCCCGATCGTGATCGGCCGCGACCACCTCGACTGCGGCTCGGTCGCTTCCCCCTACCGCGAGTCGGAGTCGATGCTCGATGGTTCCGATGCGATCGCTGACTGGCCGCTCCTCAACGCCATGATCAACATCTCGTCCGGCGCGTCATGGGTCTCGATCCACCATGGTGGTGGCGTCGGCATCGGGCGCTCGATCCACGCCGGACAGGTCAGCGTTGCTGACGGAACTCCGCTCGCCGCGCAGAAGCTCGCACGTGTTCTCACGAACGATCCCGGCATGGGCGTCATCCGCCACGTCGATGCCGGTTACGACGAGGCCATCGACGTTGCGCGCGAGCGGCACGTGCATGTGCCGATGCTGGACACTGAAGGTGTCTGACACCACCGCACTGACGAACATCGGGTCGCTTGTCACCAACGACCCGGATGCTGGCGACGGACCACTCGGCCTCATCACGGATGCAGCCGTCGTCATGAAAGACGGTCTCATCACGTGGGTCGGCCCGGCGTCGCAGCTCGACGCGACCGACACGGTGATCGACCTGGACGGTCGTGCGCTGCTCCCCGGCTTCGTCGACAGCCACGCCCACCCGGTGTTCGCTGGCGATCGCGCACCGGAGTTCGCGGCGCGAATGGCCGGCCAGGCGTACTCGGCTGGTGGCATCCGCAGCACCGTCGCGCACACGCGTGCAGCAAGCGACGACGATCTGCGGGCACGGGTTGACGCTTTGGCGGGCGAGTTCCTGCGTGCCGGCATCACGACCTTCGAGGCCAAGTCGGGCTACGGGCTCACGACCGACGATGAGGCCCGCGCGCTGCGGATTGCCCGTGAGTTCACGGACGAGACCACCTACCTCGGCGCACACGTCGTCCCCGCGGAGTACTCAGACGATCCCGATGGCTACGTCGCCCTCGTCACCGGCGAGATGCTCGACGCCTGCGCGCCCTACGCCCGCTGGATCGACGTGTTCTGCGATCGCGGGGCCTTCGATGCTGACCAGGCGCGCGAGATCCTGCACGCGGGCAGGCAACGTGGCCTGCTGCCGCGCATCCATGCGAACCAGTTGCAGCACGGTGACGGCATTCGCGTGGCCGTTGAGGTCGACGCAGCCTCGGCCGACCACTGCACCTACGCAAGCGACGAAGATCTCGCACTCCTAGCCGGCAGCAACACCGTGGCCACTCTCCTGCCAGGAGCGGAATTCTCCACCCGATCCCCGTATCCGGATGCGCGACGCATGATCGACGCTGGTGTCGTCGTCGCCGTCGCCACCGACTGCAATCCCGGGTCGAGCTACACGACGAGCATGCCCTTCTGCATTGCCGTCGCAGTGCGAGACATGCACCTGACACCTGACGAGGCCGTCTGGGCCGCCACCGCCGGCGGCGCTCGGGCACTTCGACGCAGTGACATCGGCCGAGTCGTCCCCGGTGCACGTGCGGATCTCATCAGTCTCAATGCGCCCAGTCACATCCACCTGGCCTACCGCCCCGGCGTCGATCTCATCGATCGCGTCTGGCGTTCGCCTATCGCCCCTAAGGTCGGCCCATGACGACAGTCAGCATCCGCACGTCCGGAATGACCCTCGACGATGTGATCGCCGCGGCCCGCGAGGGCGCAACCGTCACGATCTCCGACGAGTCGATCGCCGCGATGTCTGCCTCGCGCGCGCAGGTTGATGCCCTCGCCAACTCCCCTGAGCCCGTCTACGGCATCTCCACCGGGTTCGGCGCACTGGCCAACCGGCACATCCCCGCGGAGAGTCGCGTGCACCTGCAGCGGTCACTCGTCCGATCGCATGCCGCCGGCATGGGGGCGCCCGTCGAGCGCGAAGTCGTGCGCGCCCTGATGCTGCTACGACTCAAGACCCTCGCCAGCGGTCGCACGGGCGCTCGTCCCCTCGTGGCCCAGACCATGGCCGCGCTGCTCAATGCCGGTATCACGCCCGTGGTCCACGAGTACGGATCACTCGGCTGCAGCGGTGACCTCGCGCCGCTCGCCCACTGCGCGCTCGTCCTCATGGGCGAGGGTCGGGCGACGGACAGCGACGGTATCGAGCGCCCCGTTCCGGAACTGCTTGCCGCCGCAGGAATTGAGCCCGTCGAACTTCGTGAGAAGGAGGGCCTGGCCCTCATCAACGGCACCGACGGAATGCTCGGCATGCTGCTCATGGCCATCGACGACCTCGAGCACCTCTGCGATGTCGCCGACCTGACCGCTTCGATGAGCGTCGAGGGACTGCTGGGCACCGATGCCGTCTTCCACGCCGACCTGCATACCGAGCTTCGGCCGCACCCCGGTCAGGCGGTCAGCGCCGCCAACATGCTCGGCTTCCTCGCGGGTTCCGCGATCGTCGCATCACACAAGGTGGGCGACGACCGCGTGCAGGATGCCTACTCACTGCGCTGCGCACCTCAGGTCACTGGCGCTGTGCGCGACACCATCACGCACGCGCGTCTGGTCGCTGGTCGCGAACTGCAGGCATCGATCGACAACCCGGTCGTGCTTCCCGATGGCACCATCTCAAGCAATGGCAACTTCCACGGTGCCCCCGTCGGTTACGTACTGGACTTCCTCGCCATCGCGGTGGCCGATCTCGGGTCGATGTCGGAGCGGCGCACCGATCGCATGCTCGACAAGAACCGCAGCCATGGGCTGCCGCCATTCCTTGCGCATGATCCTGGAGTCGACAGTGGACTGATGATCGCGCAGTACACGCAGGCCGGACTCGTCAGCGAGAACAAGCGGCTGGCCGTCCCCGCGAGCGTCGACTCCATCCCGAGTTCCGGGATGCAGGAGGACCACGTGTCGATGGGGTGGCATGCCGCGCGCAAGCTCCGGCTCGCGATCGCCAACCTCGCCGACATCCTCGCCATCGAGCTCGTTGCGTCGGCCCGCGCGATCGACCTCCGTGCGCCTCTGACGCCGGCCCCTGCCACGGCGGCCGCGATCGCTCGCCTCCGCGAGACGGTTCCCGGGCTTGGGCCCGACCGGTTCCTGGCACCCGAACTCGAGGCGGCTACGGAACTGGTGTGGGACCGCTCGCTGGCCGCTGCGGCAGGCTCGCGCTGATCAACGCTGCGAGGATCAGCGCATATGTCGTGTTGACCCAGAAGCCCCACTGAATAGTGGTGTCGGCGAGCCCGCCCACGACGAGCGCGGTCACGATCGCGATGCCCGCAGCCCCACGGCCTGAGCGGGCTGCCGCGATACCAAGGGCGGTAGCAATGCCCAGGACGATGACAACCAGGGCGAAGCCCAGGACTCCGTATCGCACGAGTGCGTCGAAGGGCACGTTGTGCGCATGGGTCGCCCACATCGGCAAGTCCCCTGCAGCGATCGCATCGGATATCCCCTGATTGCCCAAGCCAAGGAACGGGGCCTGCCGCCACAGGTCGGCGAAGACCGGCCAGACCTCTGATCGGCCGGTGAGACCGGGATTCAGGGCAACGGCCACGACGACGAACCCCATCGCCGGAAGAGCGACGATCACCGCTCGCCAGCCGGCGGAGAGGCGACTGGGTCGACGCAGCCACCACACCGCGGCGGCGACACCGAGACCAGCGAGTGCGGCACCCCAAGACGACCGGCTGGAAGTGAGCACGAGCATCAGCGCGCCCGTACCCCCGAAGAACACGCGGCGGGCACGGGTTCGTGTTACTCCGAAGACGAGCAGGAACACCCCGACAGGTCCGGCGATATTCGGGTGCACGAAGGCACCTGCCCAGCGACCATCGAGTCCGAGCAGACTCGCCAAGGGCACCCAGTAGTTGGCCTTCTCGCCTGATTCCAGTGCGATTGCCTGAAGCGGCGCCCGGTAGTCCGCGAGCCGCAGCGCGTCCCAGTCGACACCGACCTCGTACCAGCTGGGGATCACGTGAGCGACCTCAAGGACGAGCGAGACCAGCGCGGCAACCACCAGAGCCCAGGCAAAGGCATCGGCTGCCCTGACTGCGCGCGTACCGGTCGGTGGCTTCGCCAGGAGCATCAGCAGCAGGACCGGCGCCATCAGGGAGTTGATGCCAGCCGACTCGCCCCGCACATTGCCGAGCACCGTGACGAAGGCCCACAGCAGGAGCAGTGCCACGAGGAAGGCACGGAGGAGCCCGGTCGCGGGTCCTGGGCCGCGAGTGCGAATCCACAGGACGAGGCTGATGACCCAGCCCGCCAGGGCAATGACGAGACCGAGTGAGGGCCCCCCCAGCACCGCCGCGTCGGGGAGCACCGCAAGGACGAACTGGGCCGCGACATCCGTGACGAGCCACACCGCGAGGAATGCCGCCGGATCATCGCGCGCGACCTTGATCACGCCACGCCAACGACCGGCCATCGCGCCAGACTGCCACACGCCTCGTCACCCCGTGCGGACTAATCAGTCCGCGCTAGTCTCGGCATGTGGATTACATGCTGCTGCGTGCCCTCGTCGGCATCGCCATCACCGTCTTCGTCCTCGCCTTCGCCGGCAAGCGACTGTGGTACCTCGTGTCGCTCGCGCGGGCCGGCAAGCCCGCGACCGGGCGCCTCGTTGACCCGACCGCCCGCGTCACCGCGGAGGCCACCGAGGTCCTGGGCCAGAAGAAGCTGCTCAAGTGGACCGTTCCCGGCCTGGCCCACGTCTTCGCCTTCTGGGGCTTCCTCGTCCTCGGGCTCACCATCCTGGAGACCTACGGCGCTCTCTTCATCGCCGACTTCGGTGTGCCGATCGTCGGCGGGTGGCCCGTCATCGGCTTCCTCGAGGACCTCTTCGCGCTCCTCGTCCTCGTCGGCATCGCGATCTTCGCGTTCCTGCGGCTGACGAACAACCCCGCCAACCTGGGTCGGGCCTCACGCTTCTTCGGGTCGCACACCAAGGGGGCCTGGCTGATCCTGTTCATGATCTTCCTGGTCGTCGCGACGCTGTTCTGGTACCGCGCTGCCCAGTCGGCCCTCGGCAACCTGCCGTTCGAGAGCGGCGCCTTCTTCTCCGACTGGCTCGGCTCCTTCCTGAGCGGGCTGAGCGAGACGACCCTGGTGTGGATCGAGACCGTCGGCATCTGGGCGCAGATCACGGTCGTGCTTGTCTTCCTGGTCATCGTCCTGAACTCCAAGCACCTGCACATCGGCGCGGCACCGGTGAACGTCTACACCTCGCGTCGCCCCAACGCCCTCGGCCCGCTGCTGCCCATCTACTACAAGGGCGAGCCGGTCAACTTCGAGGATCCGCCGGACGATGCCACCTTCGGCAAGGGCCACATCGCGGACTTCACGTGGAAGAACTACGTCGACTTCATGGCGTGCACCGAGTGCGGTCGCTGCCAGTCGCAGTGCCCCGCCTGGAACACGGGCAAGCCGCTCAGCCCGAAGCTGATGATCATGAACATGCGCGACACGATGTTCGCGCAGGCGCCCTACCTGCTCGCCGCCAAGGGCGAGCACCCCGGTCTGGGCGAGATGCATGAGCAGGCACTCGCCTCGGTGAGCGAGGAAGTGCGCGCGGAGGTCGAACGTCCGTTCATCGGCTCTCGCGAGGGCAGCGAACACTCGACCGAGGACGGCTACACCTTCGACGGCCACCGCACGACGGGCCTCGAGCTTCCGATCATCGACGAGGACGCTCTCTGGTCCTGCACCATGTGCGGTGCTTGCGTGAACCAGTGCCCCGTCGACATCGAGCACATCGATCACTTCGTCGACATGCGCCGCAACCAGGTCATGATCGCGACGGAATTCCCCAGCGAGCTCAACGGACTGTTCAAGAACCTCGAGTCCAAGGGCAACCCGTGGGGCATGAACGCCTCGGGCCGGATGGACTGGATCTCTGAGGTCGACTTCGATGTCCGGGTCTTCGGCATGGACGGCGAGGACACCATCCCCGACGACGTCGAGTACCTGTTCTGGGTCGGCTGCGCGGGTGCCTTCGAGGATCGCGCCAAGCGCACCACGAAGTCCGTCGCCGAACTTCTCACCATCGCTGGGGTGTCCTTCATGGTGCTCGGCGAGGGCGAGACCTGCACGGGCGACCCCGCTCGCCGGGCCGGCAACGAGTTCCTCTTCCAGATGCAGGCCATGCAGAACGTCGAGGTCCTCAATGAGGTCAAGGCCGGCAAGATCGTCGTGACGTGCCCCCACTGCCTCAACACCCTCAAGCGCGAGTACCCGCAGCTGGGCGGCAACTACGAGGTCGTGCATCACACCGAGCTGCTCAACGACCTCGTGAAGGCTGGCCGGCTCACCCCGGTTGCTCCCGTTGACCAGACCGTCACCTACCACGACCCCTGCTACCTCGGGCGTCACAACAACGTCTACGTGCCGCCACGCGACCTCATCGCAGCTACGGGTGCTACGACCGTTGAGATGGAGCGGCGCGGCGACAAGTCCTTCTGCTGCGGCGCCGGCGGCGCACGCATGTGGATGGAGGAGAAGATCGGCACTCGCGTCAACCAGAACCGCGGCGACGAGGCCATCGGCACCGGTGCATCGAAGGTTGCTGTCGCCTGCCCGTTCTGCTCAGTGATGCTGAACGACGCGGTGACCACGCGCCAGTCGGAGGGGATTGCCGAAGGCGTCGAGGTCGTCGACATCGCGACCCTGCTCCTCGCCGCCAGCAAGCCGTAGCCGCGCGACCGGGGCCGCTACTCGAAGCGCGAGGGGTCCCCGCCGCCGACCCGAACGACAACCGGCTCAGGCCCCGACAGGTCGACAACCGTCGTGGGCTCGTTGCCGCAGTCGCCCGCGTCGACAACGGCTTCAACGAGGTCGTCGAGCCGGTCCTTGATCTCCCAGCCCTGCGTCATCGGCTCGTCGTCGCCTGGCATCAGCAGCGTGCTCGACACCAGCGGCTCCCCGACCTCGGTCAGCAGCGCCCGCAGGAACTCACCACCCGGGATCCGGATTCCGACCGTGAGCTTCTTCGGGTGGAGCAGCCGTCGTGGAAGATCCTTCGTCGCCGGCAAGATGAACGTGTACGGCCCCGGCGTACACGCCTTCACTGCCCGGAACGCGGTGTTGTCCATCGCCGCGTACTGGCTGGCCTGGCTCACATCAAGGCACACCAGGGTGAAGTGGTGCCGCTCGTCAAGGCCCCGGATGTCCCTGATCCGCTCCAGCTCCTTGGCCCGGCCGGTCAGGCAACCCAGTGCGTAGCCCGAATCCGTCGGATAGGCGATCACGCCGTCGGCACGCAGAAGGTCCGCCAACTGCGCGATCGCGCGGGGCTGCGGGTTCTCCGGATGGACGTCGACGTAGCGGGTCACACGTCGAGCGTACGCGGATGATCGCTGCCATGGATCTGGTCGAGGGCATGGAGGAGCACGGGTGACAGCGCAGCCACGCCGTCACGAGCCCCACCGTTGGATCCCGGGAGATTGATGATCAGGGTCTGCCCCGCGATTCCCGCCACTCCGCGCGACAGCACCGCAGTCGGCACACCGTTGGCAACGCCGTACCCGCGGACGAGTTCAGCAAGGCCGGGCGACAACCGATCAACCACCTGCAACGTCATCTCCGGCGTCAGATCAGTAGGCGTGTGTCCGGTTCCCCCGGTCGTGATGATCAAGTCGACATTCGCGCCAACGGCTTCACGAAGTGCCGCCAGGACGGGCTCCCCATCGGCGACCACGAGTGGCGCACCGACATCAAGGCCGAGCGCCTTCAGACCGTCGACCACGATGGGGCCCGACGTGTCGGTCCAGGTTCCGGCTGCCGCACGGGTCGATGCGGTGATCACACGCGCGGTGCGGCTCACGACTCTCGGACCCAGTGACCTGAGCGGCCGCCGATCTTCTCCAGCAGCACCACCTCGTCGATCGCGGCCGTACGATCGCGGCCCTTGACCATGTCGATCACCGTCAGTCCTCCGACGGCCGCCGCGGTCAGGGCCTCCATCTCGACGCCCGTGCGGTCCGCAGTACGAACCGTCGCGAGAATCTCGACCACCGTCCCAGCGACGCCGTCGACCAGCGTCACATCGACATCGACCCCGTGCACGGCAATGGGATGGCACAGTGGGATCAGGTCAGGAGTCCGCTTGGTCGCCTGGATCGCTGCGATGCGCGCAACGGCCAGCGCATCCCCCTTCGGCATGTCCCCCGACCGCAGTAGGCCGGCCACCTCGTCCGAGATCGTGACGCGGCAGCGCGCCGTGGCGGAACGCGCCGTTACGTCCTTGCTCGTTACGTCAACCATCCGGGCCTCGCCTCGAGCGTTCAGGTGCGATAGCGGCTGCTCGGTTGTCATGCCGGAACCCTATGCCGAAGGCCAGCAGTGGTGGACCGCTCCGTGGCGGATCGGATGGCGACCATCACATCCTCGAGGGCCCGGAGGGAGTGCCCGGAGACGAACGTGTCCACATAGGGCAGTGCAGCGGCCATCCCGCCGACGAGCGGTTCGTAGGCTTCACCAGCCTTGCGTGGGTTGACCCAGATGACGTGATGCGCCAGCCGAGACAGACGTTCCATCGACAGACCGACGAGTGCTGGGCTGTCGATCTCCCACCCGTCGGACACAATGACGACCACCGCGCCGCGGGCCATACCTCGTCGTCCGAATTCGTCGAGGAAGCCGGCCAGTGCCCGACCAATTCGCGTTCCACCCGACCAGTCCGGGGCCGCCAGGGCGGCCTTGCGGTAGGCGACGTCTGGATGCGAAGAGGACAGCGCACGCGTGAGGCGGGTCAGCCGGGTCGCAAAGACGAAGGCCTCCGCGTGCAGTGCCTGCACCGCTCCTCGCATCAGATGGAGGTAGACGCGTGCATACGGCTCCATCGAGCCGGACACATCGGCGATGAGCACGACGCGGCGAGGCCGCTCAGTGCGACGACGCTGCACAAGAACGACAGGATCGCCGGCAGTGCGGTGGGCACGACGCAAGGTGCCGCGAATGTCCAGCCGAGATCCGGCTGAGTGCCGGCGCAGCCGACGACCCCGACGCATCGGTGGCACCAGCGGCAACTGCTCGACAAGGCGCCGGATCAGAGCCAGTTCCTCTTCCGAGCAGCGCGCGAAGTCGCGGGTCTCGAGCCGCTCATCCCCGCTCACCGCTGCCAGAACGCTGGGCGAGTCCTCTTCCTGCTCGCCGTCGTCGGCACGTTGACCCGGTGTCGCGCTGGTGCCGCGCGGTCCGGTCGGGGTGTCACCCGTCCGCTGCGGATCCCCGGGTTGACGCTCACCGCTGGGGATGGAAGACGGCGGTGCCACAGCGTTGCTGTCACCCCGAAAGTCCGCAAGGTCGATCACCCCGCGGAATACCTGCTGGAAGACGGCGTCGTACGTCTCGACCTGCGCCTGTCCAGTCAGCAGTGTCACCCGGCCGAGCCAGTACAGCTCATCGAGCCGTTGCGGCCGGGCCAGGGAAATGGCCGCACCGAAGCGCGTGCTGCGTTCAGGTGTCACGGGAACACCCGCCGCGTGCAGGAGGTGCCCGAATGTTGCGACGATGTCGGGGAAGACATTGTCAGTCATGGAGCATCAGGATCCGGCGACCCAAGCCAGGCCCTCGGCACGCGCGAGGTCCTGGTCCTCTCGGTACTTCAGCACCGATCCCAGCGTCTGCTCCACGGTCGCGGCATCGAGCGTCGAGATACCGAGCAGCATCGCTGCATGCACCCAGTCGATCGCCTCGGCCACGCCCGGTGGCTTCTGGACGTCGATCCCCCGCAGGCGCTGCACGGCGGATGCCACCTGTGCCGTCAGTTCCGGTGGCGCCTCCGGAACTCGCAGGCGCACGATCCGGGTGGCGTGCTCGAGATCCGGGTAATCAATCCAGTGATACAGGCACCTGCGCTTCAGCGCATCGTGAAGATCGCGCGTGCGGTTCGACGTGAGGATCACAACGGGCGGAACCTTCGCCGTCAAGGTGCCGATCTCCGGCACCGTCACGGCGGACTCCGCGAGCATCTCGAAGAGAAAGGCCTCGAACTCCTCATCAGCGCGATCGACCTCGTCTATGAGGAGCACCGCCGGCCGCGGCCCCGGGTGCTCGAGGGCCTGCAACAGCGGACGCTCGATGAGGTACTCGCGCGAGAACAGCGAGTCCTCCGCAAGATCAGATCCCTTTGCCTCGGCCACCCGGATACCAAGGAGCTGCCGCGGGTAGTTCCACTCGTAGAGGGCCTCTGATGCGTCGATGCCCTCGAAGCACTGCAGTCGGATGAGTGGAGTATCCAGCATCTGCGCCAAGGACTTGGCAGCCTGCGTCTTTCCGACTCCCGCCTCGCCCTCTAGTAGCAGGGGTTGCGGCAGACGGACGGCACAGAAGAGCGCCGTCGCGAGACCCGGCTCCGCAAGGTAGTCATGCTCTGCGAGTTGACTCGTCAAAGACGCGGCATCAGGAACGAGATCAACGAGAGACATCGGTGCTCAGGCCCCGATGTGGCTAGTCGGGTCGACGAGGAAGGTGTCCTTGCAGCCGGGGCAGCAGAAGTAATAGCGGATTCCATCGACATCGACATGGATCGATGTCGGGGCGGCAGCAACAGACATCTTGCAGATCGGATCGATCGCCGTTACCGAAGTTGGCTCAGTCAAGAGCGGCAGCGAGCGGATGCGATGCGGAGCCGACCGCTCCTCAATGATCTGCGCGAAGATGGACAGCGCCACCTCTTCAGGCGTCCGTGCGCCGATGTCGAGCCCAGCTGGAGTGTGAACGAGTGCCTTGAGGGCGTCGTCCACATCAAGTGAATCGATGACCGCCCGACCCCGCTTCGGACTCGCCACCAGGCCCACATACGGAATGCCAGCGTCGAGGGCGTCCACGAGCGACTTCTCCTCGTCGAACCCATGCGACGCGACGACGACGGCGTCGGTGGATCGCATCTCCGCGAGCGACCACGGCTCGACCTGATAGCCCAGAGCGGCACCGACCGTCGCGAGCGCATTTGCGATCGGACTGTGGCCGATGACACGGACCATCGGTGCGGGCAGAACAGGCTCCATGAAGATCTCCAGAGTCCCACCGGACAGGCAGGGGTTGTGCACGACGACCTTGCCTGATTGGGCTGGCTCTGGCGACGGCGAGATGCGCAGCAGCACTGTGTCACCCGACGCCATCGCAGCGAGCCCCTGCGCCCGCACTGTCGCCTCAGCGCACTGGCCGCCGACGAATCCCTCGATACTGCCGTCCTCCAACACGAGGGCCTCGTCGCCCGGCTTGGCGGACGTCGGACGCTCGGCAAGCACCACGCGGGCATGCACAAAGGGGATTCCGTCGGCTCGAAGCCGCTCAGCCCGTTCGTGCAATGCCCGCGTGGTCATGACGCCAGTGTCTCCTCTTCTGATCGCGAGGAGAACCCCCGCAAGCGGACTACTCGACAGCCATGTCCGTGCGGACGTTGCGACCCTGAATGGCCCGCCACACATTCGCCGGCGTCAGCGGCATATCAGCGTGCCTCACCCCGAATGGGCTGATCGCATCGATGACCGCGTTGACGACCGCCGCGGGTGAACCCACGGTGGCCGACTCCCCGACACCCTTGGCACCGATCGGGTGATGCGGTGACGGCGTGACCGTCTCGCCCAACTCCCAATCGGGGCACTCGACTGCCGTTGGCAGCAAGTAGTCCATGAAGGACCCGCCGAGGTTGTTGCCGTCCTCGTCGAATGCGATGAGCTCCATCAGGGCCATGCCGACGCCATCTGCCAGGCCGCCGTGCACCTGACCCTCGACGATCATCGGGTTGATCCGCACACCGCAGTCGTCGACGGCGATGAAGCGACGGACCTTGACCTGCCCGGTGCCGGGATCCACGTCGACGACGCAGATGTAGCAGCCATACGGGTACGTGAGGTTCGGCGGGTTGTAGACCGCCGTCGCGTCGAGGTGTCCCTCAACGCCCTCAGGCAACTCCAGGGAGCTATGCGACAGCAGTGCGATCTCCTGGATCGTCTTGCCGCGTTCCTTGTCACCCTTGACGAACCATCGGCCGAGCTCCCACTCAAGATCGTCCGGCGAGCACTCGAGGGCCGCAGCTGCGACGATCCGAGCGCGGTCGCGAACCTTCTTCGCGACTACCGAGGCGGCCGCACCCGACACTGGCGTCGACCGCGAACCGTAGGTGCCCAGGCCGAACGGCGTCTGGTCGGTGTCGCCGTGGACGACATCGATGTCCTCCGGCGGAATGCCGAGCTCGTGCGAGACGATCTGCGCGAACGTCGTCTCATGACCCTGGCCCTGGCTCTGCACTGAGAGTCGCAGCACCGCCTTGCCGGTGGGATGCACTCGCAGCTCGATGCCGTCGGCCATTCCCAGACCGAGGATGTCCATCGTCCTGCGTGGTCCGGCCCCGACTCCCTCTGTGAAGAACGAGATGCCGATGCCCATGTACTCACCCTTGGCACGCTTCTCCGCCTGCTCACGGCGAAGCTCGTCGTAGCCGGCGATATCCATGGCCACGCGCATCGTCTTCTCGTACTGGCCGGAGTCGTACTCCCAACCGGTAGGAGAGGTGTACGGGAACTGCTCCGGCTTGATCAGGTTCTTCAGCCGCAGGTCAGCCGGATCCATCTCGAGTTCCTGCGCGAGGCAGTCGACGAGCCGTTCGATGACGTAGGCGGCCTCCGTGATGCGGAAGGAGCACGCGTACGCGACACCACCCGGCGCCTTGTTGGTGTAGACGGGCTCCACCAGACAATGTGCGTTCGGGTAGTCGTACGAACCGGAGAAAATGTTGAAGAATCCAGCCGGGAAGTTCGTCGGCTGGGCCACTCCGTTGAATGCGCCGTGGTCAGCAAGCACATACACATCGACAGCCAGGATCTTGCCGTCCTTGGTCGCCGCGATCTTCGCCTTCATGTGGTAATCCCGCGCGAACGACGTCGACATCAGGTTCTCGCTGCGGTCCTCCATCCACTTCACCGGCTTTCCGGTGACGATGGTGCCGATGACCGAGAGGACATAGCCGGGGTAGACGCCGACCTTGTTGCCGAAGCCGCCACCGATGTCCGGGCTGATGACGCGGATCTTCTGCTCAGGGAGCCCCGCGACCATCGCGTAGACCGTGCGGTGAGCGTGCGGCGCTTGGCTTGTCGTGTAGAGAGTCAGCTGCCCGGTCACCTTGTCGAGGTACGCCACCGAACCGCAGGTCTCCATCGGTGCCGGGTGCACCCGCGGGTAAAGGATGTCCTCCTCGACGATCACGCAGTTCGGATCCGCCGCTGCAGCCACAAAAGCCGCCTCAGTCGCCTCCTTGTTACCTGACTCCCAGGTCTGGTTGCCGTGGACGTCGGTGATGCGGTTGTCCGTCTGTCCCTTGTCATCACGGATGATGGGTGCATCGGCATCCAGTGCCTTCTTGGCATCCATGACCGGCTCAAGGGGCTCATACTCCACATCGATGAGCTCGAGTGCATCCTTTGCGATGTAGCGGCTTTCCGCGATGACGAATGCGACCTCCTGGCCCTGGAAACGAACCTTGTCCGTGGCCAGAACTGCCTGCGTGTCGTAGGACAGCGTGGGCATCCAGGCGAAGTTGTCTCCAAGAAGCGACGGTCGCGGGATGCCCTCAAGGATCTTCCCCGTGATGACGGCCACCACGCCCGGTAGCGCCTCGGCTGCCGAGGTGTCGATGGAGACAATGCGCGCATGCGCAAACGGGCTGCGCAGAATCGCACTGTGCAGCATGCCCGGCAGGTTCACGTCATCGACGTAGTTGCCTTGCCCGCGCACGAAGCGCTGATCCTCAACACGCTTCATCGAGCCGAACCCGATCGGGTTTCCTGCGGCGCTCAGCGGCGCCTCGTCAACAGCGGTCATGCGGTCACCTCACTTGTGGCGGGGTTGTCGGCGGCCCACTGGATCGCCTTGACGATGTTCTTGTAACCGGTGCACCGGCAGATCTGGCCGGAGATTGCCTCGCGGATCTCGTCATCTGAAGGGTGCGGGTTCTCGTCGAGCAGTGCTCGTCCGGTCAGCATCATTCCTGCAGTGCAGAATCCGCACTGCAGGCCGTGGCACTCGATGAAGCCCTGCTGGATCGGATCCAGCACGCCGCCCTTCTCCAGTCCCTCGACCGTCGTGACCGAATGTCCGTCTGCCTGTGCCGCGAGCATCGTGCAGCTCTTGACCGGCTTCTCGTCGACCCAGATGGTGCAGGTTCCGCAGTTCGACGTGTCGCATCCCCAATGTGTGCCTCGCAGCCCCGCGTCCTCGCGAATGAAATGGACGAGCAGGGTGCGCGGCTCAACGTCGCGAGTCACCTGCTCGCCGTTGATCGTGATCGTGATCTCCATGTCAGGCTCCCTGGCTCGAGGCGGCCGCGCGACGAAGCGCACGAAGTGTCAATTCCATGGCGAGATGCTGCTTGTAGTCGGCAGGGCCACGCTGGTCTGCGTTGGGCGAGCAGGAGTCAGCGGCCAACTGGGCGGCAGCAGCCAAGTTCTCCTCGCTCGGCGCCTTGCCGATCAGGAAGGCCTCCGCCTCCGGCGCGCAGAAATGCTCGGCCCCAACGGCCGTCAGGCCGATGCCGACGTCGGTTACAACTCCACCGGAGACGACCACGTACGCCCCCGCGGAGCACACGGGCCAGTCACCCACCCGACGTTCGACCTTCTCGTATGCACTCCCGGCTCTTGGTCGAATGGGGAATCGCACCTCGGTAAGGATCTCGCCGTCCGCGACCTTCGTCTCATACGGTCCCTCGTGGAACTCGCGAAGCGGCACGGTGCGCGTCCCGGTCGCGTTCTGGATCACCACAGAGCCCTTGAGTGCCGCGCCCACGGCCGAGAGATCCTCAGACGGGTCGGCCTGACACATGGATCCGCCGACGGTGCCCTTATTGCGGACGATGGGATCGGCGATGACCTTCTCAGCCTCGCGGAAGATCGCGTAGTGCTCGGCAAGTATCGGCGATGAGAGCACCTCGGCGTGGGTGACCATTGCGCCGAGCACCAGCTCGTCGCCCTCCACTCGGATTCCGCGCAACTCGTCGAGATCATTGATGTCGATGAGGATGTCGGGCCTGGCAAGTCTCAGCTTCATCATCGGAAGCAGGCTGTGTCCACCAGCCAGCAACCGGGCGTCCTCACCATGCTCATTCAGCAGGGCGATGGCATTGGCTACCGAAGTGGCCCTGACATAGTCGACAGCTGCGGGTGTTTGCATCTGTGACCCCTTATCTCTCGGCGAATGGTGCGGGGGATCTGACGGGTGGAACTGGGCGATGCACAGAGACGGACGGCTTAGCGGTTCGCGATCCAGATGATGACGCCGACAACGACAGCAATGCCGATGACGATGGGGACAACACGCTTCAGGACCGGAACCAGCGCGGCATTGCCGAGGTCGAGGGCATCGTTGTTGAGCACGGGTGCAGGTGCAGGGGGTGCTGCCACCGGCTCGCCGCCCGCAGCCGCAGCCGTCGCCACGCCTTGCCGAGAGACGATGACCTGCTCAAGGTTTCCGGCGAACTGGTCGATAAGCCGCTTGGAGACATCCGCCATCACACCACGGCCGAACTGTGCAGCCTTCCCGGTGACGGTCAGATCAGTGATGATGTTCGCGCGCGTGCTGTTGGGGCCTTCCGCGACTAGGACCGCAGTGATGAGGGCCGCCGCCGAGCCGGCTCCCTTGGTCTCCTTGCCCGTGGCGTCAATGACGGCCTTGTGGTTGGCCTCGTCCTTCTCGACGAATTTGCCGGCACCGGCGAAGTTCATCGTCACAGGGCCCAGCTTGACCTTTACGTCGGCCGTGAAGTTGTCGCCGTCGAATGAGGTGAGTTTTGCTCCCGGCATGCAGGGTGCGATGGCTTCCACGTCCAGGAGCGTCTTCCACGCCGTGTCGATATCGGCTGGCACGACAAATGAATTCCCGAGTTCCATTGATCCTCCGGGACAGGGGCGCCAGCTCACTCGGTGCGAAACTGGGAACCGAAGTTCGTGATGCGCGTCACCATAGACCCGTCTGAACGCATGCGCGAGGGGAAATCAATTACCGGCGGTGGTGGACTCACCGGACGCGGCATAGGCTCGACGGATGGCAGCTACCACGGTGGAGATTCACCTCTTCGCGGCCGCCCGGGCGGCCGTCTCAGCATCCGTTTTGTCCATGCCAGCAGGGTCGCTCTCCGCCATCCTCAACCAGATCGAGTCGGAGCATCCGGCATTCACCGCCGTGCGTCCGCGCTGCAGTTACCTGATCGATGGGGTGAGCGCGCACGGTGATGTCGACATTGCGTCGGGAAGCCGCGTCGATGTACTGCCCCCGTTCGCCGGCGGCTGATCCCCTACGTACTGCCGAGAAGCACGTCCCGTGTCTGCTCCGCCGTCAGATCCGAGGTGTCCAGTACCGCCCAGCCATCCGCCGCCAGGGCTTCCGCCGACGGCAGGAGCGCGTACACCTCGTCGATTCCCGCAGCGATGAATGCAGCGGCCGCATCGTCGCGCGCTCGGCTGCGCTCCTGAGCAACGGCACGCTCGGGGACCAGAATGACCCGGCGAGGCCTCAGGTCGTCGATCGCGGCGTACTCCTCGAGACGGCTGTGCGGGTCGTAGAAGTCATCGATTACGACGTCGAAACCGATCGCTGAGTATGCGCGGGCGATTCCGCACGCCGATGCGCGAGCGGCAGCGAGTTGTGCAACAAGGGCACTTGACCATGTTTCATGGGGAAGCACCGCGCCGTTCACGACCATCCCATCTCGGATGTAGTCGACATCGACACGTATCGACGGCGTCAGTGCGTTGGCAAGCAGTCGCGTCACCGTGCTCTTGCCGACCGCCGGAGGGCCAACAACAACCAGGACAGCCATCTGGCCTAACCGCCGATCGCGCTCATCGGGCGGTCGGGCTGGACGAAGGACGGGTCGTTGATCCCATGGCCCGGCAGCTTTGCCAACGTCGATGCCGCGAACAAGCTGGCGATCCGCTGTCGTCGCTGTACCTCCGTCAAGGAGGGGTCGCGAAGCGTCGCCCGCACATCGGTCTCCTCGCGAGCGAACAGGCAGTTGCGGATCTGACCGTCGGCCGTCAGGCGAAGGCGGTCGCAGGCTGAGCAGAAGGGCTTGCTGACACTGGCGATGATGCCCACCGTCGCGGGGCCGTCGTCGACCAGGAATTCCTCAGCAGGTGCCGATCCCCGTCCGGGAATGGGTGTGAGGGTGAATACCTCTTCCAGCAGGTTATGGATCTCAGCAGCCGTCACCATTTCGCCGCGCTCCCATGACCCTTGGGCATCAAGGGGCATCTGCTCGATGAAGCGCAGGTGCCAGCCATTCGCGACAGCATGGCGCAGCATGGGAACGGCCTCATCGTCATTGATGCCGCGCATGAGGACCGTGTTGACCTTGACAGGATGCAGGCCGGCCGCGAGCGCCGCCTCAACCCCGGCGAGAACGTCAGTGAACCGGTCGCGGAACGTCAGACGCGCAAACCGTTCGCGATCAAGAGTGTCAAGGCTGACATTCACCCGCTCGAGGCCAGCATCCGCAAGGGGCTGCGCAAGATCGGCGAGGCGAAGGGCATTGGTCGTCAGGGTGATGCGAGGCGGCATCGGCAGCGCGTTGATGCGCGCCACGATCTCCACGATGTCAGGTCGGACGAGCGGCTCGCCACCGGTCAACCGGATGCTCGTGATCCCATGCTCGACCGCCACAGAGATCACCGTCATCAACTCATCGATGCTGAGGAGATGATCACCGGGCATCCAGTCGGAGAAGTCCGGCGGCATGCAGTAGGTGCAGCGAAGGTTGCAGCGGTCGGTGACGGACACGCGCAGATCCCGGTGCACTCGCCCGAACGTGTCGATGAGCGTGTCACTCATGCGCAGTTCACCCACTCGTCGGTGCCGTCCACGAACACCTGGTGCTTCCACACGGGCAGTCGCTCCTTGGTCAGGTCGACCAGGGCGGCGCACGCACGGAACGCCTCGTCCCTGTGCGCTGACGCGACAACCGCCACCAGTGCCGCGTCGCCGATCGCCAGCGGACCCACCCGATGCGCCACCGCGAGGGCGACGAGGTCGAAGCGGGTATCGATCTCCTGAGCGACTTCCCTCAAGACCGCCGCAGCAGACGGGTGCGCCTCATACGTCAGTGTGGCTACGGTCCGGCCGTGATCGTGATCGCGGACGTTGCCACTGAAGGAGACCACAGCACCCGCCCGATCATCGGAAACCAGCCGCTCGATCTCGGCCGCGTCTAGGGGCGCATCGCTCACTTCGACCAGCCGGATGTCGCCCATCGGGCCATTATTGACCCCTTGGCCCGAACGGGCCTGCGGAACTGTCAGGGAGGGAGCCCGCATGCGTGAGGTTCTCGCGGAGCTGATCGCCATCCGAGAGCGAGGCGGAAGCGCAGCGATGGCAACCGTTGTGCGAACGTGGCGCTCCGCTCCACGTCCGGCCGGCGCGTCGATGCTCGTGACCGATGCAGGCGAGGCCGTGGGTTCCGTCAGCGGGGGCTGCGTCGAAGGCGCACTGTTCGAGGTGGGCCAGGAAGTGCTCGCGGACGGCCAGGCCCGCTTCGAGACCTACGGGGTCAGCGACGACGATGCGTTCGCCGTTGGGCTCACCTGCGGCGGCATCCTCGAAGTATTTGTCGAACGGGTCGATGACCAGACGTGGCCGGAACTGGCTGGCATCGCCGCATCCCTCGCGGCAGAGGAGCCGGTTGCCATCGCGACGATCGTGCACGGTCCGCATTTCGTAGGACGCCACCTCGTGGTCAGACCCGATCACGCCGAGGGAACGCTGGGCACCGAGCGTCTCGATGACACCGTGCGCGAGGACGTCATCGGCATGCTCGCCTCGGGAACCACTGGATTCCTGCACTACGGCCCCGAGGGAGAACGTCTCGGTGAGGGCCTCGACGTCTTTGTTGCCAGCTACGCGCCTCCACCGCAGATGTTCGTTTTCGGCGCCATTGACTTCTCGGCCGCGCTCGTCCGGGTCGGGAAACTCCTCGGCTTCCGCGTGACCCTCTGCGATGCTCGGCCTGTCTTCGCAACGCGCAAGCGCTTCCCCGAGGCCGACGAGGTGGTCGTCGACTGGCCTCATCGCTGGCTCGAGAAGCAGCACGTCGACCAGCGCACTGTCATCGCCGTGCTGACGCATGATCCGAAGTTCGATGTCCCAGCGCTCACCGTGGCGCTGCGAACAAACGCGGGCTACGTGGGTGCGATGGGCTCACGTCGTACGCACGAGGATCGACTCGCGCGCCTCAAGGAGGCGGGGCTCACGGATGACGAACTATCCCGCCTGCACTCACCGATCGGGCTCGACCTCGGCTCACGGACACCCGAGGAGACCGCGATCTCGATCGCCGCGGAGATCATCCAGGCACGGTGGGGAGGCAGCGGCCGACACTTGGCCGGCACTGACGGGCCGATCCACCCGGGCGCGCCACGGTGAGTGGCATCGCCGGTCTTGTCCTTGCTGCTGGTGCGGGCAGCCGTTACGGCCAGCCGAAGGCACCCGTTGTCTTGGACGGGGAGCGCCTTGTCGACCGAGCGGTTCGGCTGCTGAGGGAAGTCGGCTGTGATCCCGTCGTCGTCGTTCTTGGTGCCTGGGTCGGCGACGTGCCCGACGCGGAAGTGGCGCTGAACGCCGACTGGGCCGAGGGGATGGGATCGTCGCTGCGCGTTGGACTGACGGCGCTCGAGCACAGGACGGAAGTGGAGCGCGTCGCGATCACCCTCGTTGACCTGCCGGGCCTCACCGCAGATGCCGTGCGCCGGGTCGTGGCGTGCCCAGATGACATCGTTATTGCGACCTACGAGGGCGAGCGCGGCCACCCGGTTCTCTTCACCCGCAAGCACTGGAACGGGATCCGCGAGCATGCCCAAGGCGACCAAGGAGCCCGAGGCTTTCTTCGCGAACGAACGGACATCACGCTGGTCGAGGTCGGCGACATCGCGCGGGGCTATGACTTGGACGAGCCCATTGAGTGATGGACGGTGCCGCCGCCGAACAGCACGACTCCGCCGGTTGCTATGAGGAGCATGGCCATGCCGACCGCAGCAAGGGAGCGTGTCGTGGTCTGCGGCCGCTTCTCCCAGCACAACAGCACGGTGACGCCGACCAAGGCGAGCAGCGGCAGAGCCGTTCCCGGCAGCGCCATCGCCGTGAGCATCACGGCCATCATGACCGGCCAGCATGACGCCACACAGCGCAGTCCCTGGCGCAAGCCGTAACGCAACGGATCATCATCGAAGCGGATCGAGCGGCAGGTGATGACATGGCGCTGCATGAGCGGCGTCAACTGGTACGCGCCGGCTGCGATCCACATGGCAGCGATCCAGCCGGTCGTCCACGCGACCGCATTCATGACGACGAAGGACGGAATGCCGGCGATCGCCCAGATGAGGACGAAACCGCTCACAAATCCCAGTGCCCGACCAACGGAGCCCTCGGCCGCCTTCAGTAGCGGACGGGCCACTGTAGGGATCATCATCGCCACTGACATCGCAAGCCACATGGCCGTGAAGGTGGACGCCGACGCATGATCTCGCGCCAGGGCCAGCACCACCCAGCCAGCGAGGACAAGCACCGCGGCCGGGACTATCACGACGGCAGGAAACCGCCGTGGTGAGAGGACCAGAGCCTGCGCCATGGTCGGAGGCTAGGTCCGAAACGCGTTTTGCACCAGAGGTAGCTGCCTATACGGAGGAGCGACCAGCCGCTGCGATACGCACGGGCGGCACCTGGATCCACGGGAACCGGATCCACTTGTCCGTGGACCGCCAAGCGAGATCGGGCGCGTAGGTCGTGTGCGGCTTCTCGTAGAGCACCGCGACGTGGACGATCGCGTCGTCCGGCAGCATCGCTCGCACGAACTGCAAGGTCGCTCCGGTGTCCGCGACATCGTCGGCTACGAGCACGCGCTTGCCGCCGAGGTCGGCGAGATGCGGCGCCTGGCCGATCAGAACAGGCTCGGGCAGGGTCTCGCCGGCGTCGGTGTAGAACTCGACGTTCACGTGGCGAACATCCTTGATGTCGAGCGCGTAGGCGATACCGGTCGATACGAACAGTCCGCCGCGGACAACTCCAAGGATCGCGTCAGGGATCCAGTTGCGGTCGACGAGCTGCTCAGCCAGCCAGCGAACACCAACGCCGAAATCCTCGTACGTGAAGATCTCGAGTTCAGCCTCCGGTGGCATCCCCACGCGGGATCAGATCTCGGTTCGGTGGAAGTTCGCAAACGAGCGGCTCGGCGTGGGTCCGCGCTGGCCCTGGTAGCGCGAGCCGTACTTCTCGGAGCCGTACGGATGCTCAGCCGGGCTGGAGAGTCGGAACAGGCACAGCTGCCCGATCTTCATCCCGGGGTAAAGCATGATCGGCAGGTTCGCAACGTTGGAAAGTTCGAGCGTGACGTGGCCGGAGAAGCCCGGGTCGATGAAGCCGGCCGTGGAGTGGGTCAGCAAGCCGAGACGGCCCAGAGATGACTTGCCCTCAAGCCGGCCCGCGATGTCGTCGGGCAGCGTTACGACCTCAAAGGTGGAGCCGAGCACGAACTCCCCCGGATGCAGGATGAACGGCTCGTCGGCCTCCGGCTCGATCAGCCGGGTCAGGTCGGGCTGCTCGATGCTCGGGTCAATGTGCGGGTAACGGTGGTTCTCGAAGACCCGGAACCAGCGGTCCAGGCGAACGTCCATGCTTGAGGGCTGGATCATCGCCTCGGCATAGGGCTCAAGGCCCACTCGTCCGGAAGCGATCTCCGCCTTGATGTCGCGGTCTGAGAGCAGCACGGCCGCAGGCTATCGGAACCCACGCCTCGAGCACGTGGCGATCCACGACCCGGCTCACCTCACAGGCAGGTAGCCGCGCCGGTCCCGTAGGGGTTCTCGGCCGCGCTGACCTTCCAGCCGATGCAGGCGGGCACGGTCACGCCGGTCGCCTGGCCATCTCGCGTGGCGTAGCCGGCCGCAAATTGGGCCACTGCCGGGGGGGCGAAGATCGATGGCGAGAGGAACCCGCCACTCGAGGACATCACCTGGAGGTGCAGATGCATGTGCGTGGAGCCCGTCGAGTCCGGCGGTACGTACATGTAGGCGAGGATGGCGCCCTTCTTGACCTTCTGGCCGACCTTGACCTTGATGAAGGATTCATAGAAGCCCCGCGACGGCTCCTGCGCGAACGGCTCAAGGCCGTAACTGACCATGAACACCCGACCGGCGGAGTCCTTGGCAATGGCCAAGTCGACTTCATAAGCCTGGTTGGGTCCGACCTGCTTGCTCGGGTCGATACGAGCCACCACCCCATCCGCCACGGCATAGAGGGCGGGATAGGCAGTCACGACATGTGAGCCGCCCGCCGCTGTCCAACGTCCGGTCAAGTTGCTCCACAGGACGTGCACGCCTGGATGGGGCGTCTCCGAGTCCGTTCCATAGAAGGGTGCCGTGCCCGCCGTGGTGCTCATATCCACCGGAAGGCGATCCGATCCCGCCGTTCGAAACGACGTTATGGACGGCAGGCCGGCAGTCGAGACCGACTCGCTTCCGCCCCCCGGCCCTGCGGTACCCGGGCTCGTCGAACCGCCCTGATCCACCACCCACACCTTGCGGGCGCCCTTCTTGACACAGACGAGAACGACACCGTGGGTGCGGATGCGATTGCCGGCAATCGAGCAGGGGCCACCCGACTTTTCCCCGGCGGCCTGCGCAGGCACAGCCAGAACACCCAGGCACACAACAAGGGCCACGAGACCCGCGAGCCGCAACCGCCTCATGCCGGGAGGCTACGCCCGTGACACGATGCATCGCCTGCTGTGGAGAGCGCTGGCGCCCAAGAAAAGGTGGCCGATGTACCACGCTCAGCCCCCCTTGCGTCATAATCGGGGCGTTCCGCGGGTGTAGTTCAATGGTAGAACATCAGCTTCCCAAGCTGACAGTGCGAGTTCGATTCTCGTCACCCGCTCCAATGAAGAGGACCCCCCGTAGTTCCGGGGGGTCCTCTTCATTGGTATGGGAAACACGCCGAGATCCGTCGCGGAGTGGCAGCGGCTCGACGGATCTCGTCACCCGCCCAGGAGAGCCGCGCAGCGGCTCGACGGATCTCGTCACCCGCCCAGGAGAGCCGCGCAGCCGCCCGACGCTTCATTGGCCAAACGGTGGCTGGCGTACAGGCGGACTCACGTTCAGGTCACGATGCGAGTGCCGCGAGAGGCACGACGTGGACTCCAGTCGGCAGCGTGTAGGCGTACTCGGTTCCAGTAACCACGGCGAGGAACACCGGAGGCCCGACTCGAGCCAGGTCCACCCGTGCATCGCGAAGCATGAGCAGGCTCTTCTCGGCCTCGGCGATGCGGGAGCCGCCGAGCTTGACCTCGATGGCGGCCCACGTCCTGTCCTCGAACTCCAGGATGAGGTCGACCTCCAGGCCGGTGTTGTCGCGGTAGTGGTAAGCCCGGCCGAATCGTGCTTCGACCATGCTGCGCAGGTCACGGGTGACGAGCGACTCGAAGACCTGCCCGAAGAACGCCGGGTCCTTCGCGAGCCTGTCGGCATTCACCCCCAGGGCCGCGCACGCCAGTGCTGGGTCGGCCAGGTGAAGCTTGGGGCTCGTGCGAAGCCGCGACCTCGAGCGCAGGGCCACACTCCACGCAGGGAGCTCATCGAGGGCGAACACTGTCGTGAGCGCATCGAGGTACGTGCGAGCCGTCTTCGGGTCGAATGCGCCACCGTCCGCGGAGACGTCAGCGGCCAGGCTCTCCAGCGTCGCTTCGCTCGCGATGTTCCGGGCCACCGATTCCAGCAGGCGACGCAGGCGCACCGGGTCGTGCCTGACCCCGGTTGCAAGCGGAATCGCGCTGGTGCACAGGTCATCGAGGTAGGAACGGTTGAACGCGACGGCCTGGCGGTGACTCGCTCGCAGCAGTGCGGGCCAGCCTCCGACGATCGCCGCCTCGGCCAGATCGCGGTAGGTCAGCTGACTCCTGCCAGAGATCGGTTCGCCGGACTGCAGGTCGGCAAGTGACACCGCCTGCGAGGACCGATCCGATTCCGCCAGTGTCATGGTCCGCATGCGTAGGCGGCCGATGCGACCGGCCCCGGAGTGACGCGACGGGTCTCTCGCGGGACTGGACGATCCCGACAGGATGAACTGCCCTGGTTCCCTCCGGGCATCGATCTCATGCCGTACGACGTTCCACAGCGTCGGAGCCAGTTGCCACTCGTCCACCAGCCGGGGGGCTGCACCGGTAAGCAGCCCCAACGGATCGAGGGAAGCCAACTCGAGCACGTTTGGACCGGAGTCCAGGCGGACGTGGCTGCGCGCGTGCTGCAGCGCCGTGGTGGTCTTCCCGCATCCGCGAGGACCCTCGACGAGAACCCCGCCCAACGCCGCCAACAGGTCAGTCATGGCTGCGTCTGCGACCCGCGGGCGATACTCCATGAGTTGATCGTACCCGAATCCGCAACCTTCTAATACCCGACTATGCAACTGTATGCTGCCCGGATATGCAAGTTGTTGTGAACGCTTACCGCTCAATCGATCACAACGACGACAGCATGGCTCATTTGGAGCATCGTCGAGTGGACCGGCTCTTCATCCCTCGGACACTGCCGGGGTCCTGCACCAGCTCGTCCATACGTTCGGCGATGCGCCGGCCCTCACACCAAATCGGACCGGCTTCCGTTGCTTGAGAGGCCCGCAACTCAAACTGAGGTTGGTCTCAGGCCTCACTACTCCAACACGACACCCTTTTGCGTTGTAGTATCTCCACATGGATCCAAGCAAGTTCACGAACGATGCGTTCGGAAAGCCCACCCGGCGGCCGGGTGACAAGTGGGCCTTCTGGTACTTCGAGCCGGCCCCGATCCCGAGGCAGCTGGACTTGGATCCAGCGACCGTCCTCGTCCTCTCTGAGGCCGACCTTGCACTCGGCCAGCTTCAGGGACTTGGCCACCTGATCCCGGATCCTCAGCTGCTGATCGGCCCCTACATCACCCGTGAGGCTCTCGCGAGTACACGGATTGAGGGAACCCAGGCCTCGCTCGCTCAGGTACTCCAGGCCGGTGCCGAGGGCGACGACCCAGCCGTCCAGAACGACGACATCGCCGAGGTCGAGGCGTACGTGACGGCCACGCACGTCGGCCTTGAGCGGATCAAGTCCATGCCACTCACGCAACGACTCGTCGTTGAAGTGCACAAGGAGCTCCTGACTGGTGTTCGGGGCGAGGAGCGTCAGCCCGGGGAGTTGAGACGCAGCCCCGTCTGGATCGGCTCACCCACCGACAGCCCCGAAACCGCGCTCTTCGTTCCTCCGCTGCCCGAGCATCTCGGTGACCTGCTTGCCGACTGGGAGCGCTTCGTGAACGAACCAGCAACGCTTCCGACGCTGGTGAACTGCGCGCTCATGCACTACCAGTTCGAAACCATCCACCCATTCCTAGACGGCAATGGGCGCCTCGGTCGACTCATCATCGGGCTCCACCTCCAGCAGACGGGCAGACTGACTACGCCGCTCCTCTATCTATCGGGCTATTTGGAGAGCCACCGCCGCGAGTACTACGAGAGGCTCCAGGCCGTGAGGGAGCGCGGCGAGATCCAGGAGTGGCTTCAGTTCTTCCTGACCGCCGTGCATCGGCAGGCGCTCGACGGTATCGACCGTGCGGCCCGACTAGTGAAGGTGCGCGAGGTCTACTTCGCCTCCGCGACCGGATCACGATCACGAGTCGGCGAACTGATCCCTCTCATGTTCGCCAACCCGTTCCTGACGGTGCGACGTGTCGAGCGAGCCCTCGGGGTGACGAACCAGGGAGCCCGAAACCTCATCCGAGATGCGGAGGAGCGGGACTGGATCCGCGCACTGGAGGTCCGCGGTGGGCACGGACGTCGTCGATATTGGCTGGCCGACGAGATATTCGGAATCATCGAATCCGCGCCGCTCTACGAACGCGAACGTGCGGGGCAACTGGACTAGCGAACATTGCTGCTGACCGCGCGCAGGTAGATCTCCGCGGCCAGGGTCATCCCCGTGGGACAGAGGTCGTGCAGATGTTGCCGCCCGACGGATCTCGTCACCCGCCCTAGGAGGGCGGCGAAGCCGCCCGACGGCGGGCAATGAGCTTGCCGAACTCCCAACCGATGAGCAGGACCACGGCCGGCATGGCGCCGATCAGCCATTGGTTGCCCGTCAGCTGGGTCGTTCCGAGCAGCGGGGGAAGGAACGCGCCCTCGGCGATCAGGATGGCCAGCACGACCTCGGCGATCGCGGTGAGGTTGACGGTCCTGTTGTCGAATGTCTTCGAGGTGAGGACGGACGCCTTCTCGTCGCGTGACTCGAACGCGGCGATCACCAGCATGAGCGAGAACGCCACGAGGCCCATAGTGCTGCCGATCACGCCGCTGTCGTAATGATTCTCGCCGAGGATGATCAGCAGGTTGATGGCCACCGACATGAACACTCCGGCAAGGCCCACCGTGACCATGACCGCCGGGGACATGATCTTCGAGGACCGGGGTCGGGGCTTGCGCTTCATGAGTCCGGGCGTCGCCTGATCCAAGCCCAAGGCGATGCCGACCGGTGCGGTGATGATGAAGTTGATCCACAGGATCTGCACTGCCGTGAACGGCTGGCCCCCGGCGATGTTTAGCAGGCTCGCCATCAGGAACGTCACGACGTAGGTGACAAGCGCGACGAGCATGAAGCGGATGTACTTCAGCATGTTGTCGTAGACCTTGCGGCCCACCGACACCGCGCGCACGATGGTGGCGAAGTTATCGTCGGTGAGGATCATCTTGCCGGCGTTCTTGGCGACCTGGGTGCCCGTGCCCATCGCGATGCCGATATCAGCGGCCTTGATGGCCGGCGCATCATTGACGCCGTCGCCGGTCATGGCCACGACGTCTCCCTCCGCGCGCAGCGTCTCGACCATCAGTACCTTGTGCTCGGGTGCCACGCGGCCAACAACGCCAATGCTGTCGATCCGGTCCCGGCGCTCCTCGTCGGACATCGCCGCGAGCTCCGTTCCCAGGATCGCCTCACCGGGGATGCCTAGCTGCTTTGCAATCGCCGCTCCGGTGACCACATCGTCTCCGGTGACCATCCGGACGCGGATGTTCGCATCCTGCGCTGCACGGACCGCGTCAAGGGACTCCGCCCGTGGCGGATCCATCATCCCGACGATGGCAGTCATCTGCAGGCCCTGGACCATCGACAGCAGGTCGCCGTCGGGGGTGAAGTCCTTGGGGTCCATGTCCTTCATGGCCGCGGCCATGATCCGCAGTCCCTTGCCGCCGAGGCGCGCCATCTCGCCATCGGTGCGGGTACCGGCGTCGGCAGTCCACGGGACGCTCTTGCCCTTCGCCAGGGCGGACGTGGCCCGGCCGATCACTGCCGGGGCGGCACCCTTGACGAAGATGCGGACGACAGCGTTGCCCTGCTCGTCCGTGGCGTCGCAGAAGGCGGCCATGAGCTTGTAGGTGGGATCGAACGGCAGGGTGGCAAGCCGCGGATAGGCCGCCTGGGTGCCCTCGATGTCGAGCTTCGCCTTGTGGCCCAGGACCAGGAGCGCGCCCTCGGTGGGGTCGCCGACGACCTTCCCATCGACGAGCTTGGCGTCGTTGGTGATCAGGAACGGCAGGATCGCCGCCTCGATGGTGTTGGTGTTGCCGGCGGAGTGATGGACCTCCCCCTCGAGGCCGTAGCCCATCCCGCTGACCGTGAAATGATCCGTGGGGTCGATGACCTCGACGACGGTGACCTGGTTCATCGTCAGCGTCCCGGTCTTGTCCGAGTTGATGGCGGATGTGGAGCCGAGGGTCTCCACCGCGTCGAGGCTCTTCACGACGGCGCCGTGCGCGGCCAGATCCCGGGACCCGCCGGACAGGATCACCTGCAGGACGGTCGGCATGGCCATCGGGACGGCGGCCAGCGCCAGCGCGATGGCGGTGGTGAAGATGACCTGGGTGGACTCTCCGCGAGAGATCCCCAGGGCGAACATGATCGCGATGGTCAGGCCGGCTGCAGCGGCGATCCACAGCGTGAGCGTGTCCAGTTGCTTGGTCATCGGGGTCTTCAGCGCCGGGGCCGACTTCAGCATCCCCGAGATGTTGCCGACGGCGGTGTCCGCGCCGGTCCCGGTGATGATCATGATGCCGTTTCCGTGCGTGACCGGCGTGTTCATGAACGCCATGTTCACCTGGTCTCCCAGGACCGGGTTCGCATCAGTGATGACGTCGGCGCTCTTCGAGGCGGGAACGCTCTCGCCCGTCAGCGCCGACTCGTCGATCTGCAAGGACGATGCCTGGATGATGCGTCCGTCAGCGCACACGTCATCACCGGCCGCCAGCAGCACGACGTCACCGATGACCACCTGGTCGGCATCGACCTGCACCTCGGTGCCGTCGCGACGTACCCGTGCCGTGGTCTTGAGCATCGACTGCAGCGCGTTCATGGCGCTCTCCGCCTTGCCCTGCTGCCGCATTCCACCCAGCGCGTTCAGCGCCGTGATCACCAGGACCGCCACGCCGGTCGTGATCTGGCCGATGAGAATCGATGCGATCGCCGCAGCGACGAGGATGATCTGCATGTAGGACTTGTACTGAGCGAGGAACTGATGCCATGCCGGCGGGGACTTCTCCGCCGGGAGAGCGTTGGGCCCGTTGGCCTTCAGCAGTTCGGCAGCCTTCGCCGCCGACAGCCCGTTCGCAGGGTCCACGGCCAGCGTCTCGGCGACATCCTCGGGCGAGAGCGCGTACCACTTCTCGGTCATCACCAGTCCTCTTCCTCTTCGTGCCTAGAACGGGGTGGGAACGCGACGCACGGGCACGTCCGGCTCCACGTATCCACGCGGAGTCGGCGGCCGGGGCATCTTCGTGTCCTGAGGCGGGAGCGGCGCGTAGGGAACCTGGCTGAGCAGGTG
>CAIVQM010000016.1 GCA_903908025.1 uncultured bacterium | reverse complement strand
GTCCACGACAAGGAGCACTGGGAGCCCTTCTTCGCCGCGTGCGCTGAGACAGCCACGACGGTGAACATGCACATCGGGTCCTCGTCGAAGCTCTGGCCGACCTCCGACGACGCCCCGGTGGCAGTGGGCCTGACGCTGCTCTTCCAGAACGCCATGGCGTCGTTGACGGACTTCCTGTTCTCGGGGGTCCTCCAGCGTCATCCCGATCTCATCCTGGCCTACTCGGAAGCGCAGATCGGCTGGCTCCCCTACTGCCTGGAACGAGCGGACAACGTGTGGGAACAGTACGCCCTCGCTGGAGGCATCAAGGGACTGCTGGACGAGCCGCCCTCGGCCTACTTCCGTCGCCAGGTGTATGGCTGCTTCTTCAACGACCTGCATGGATTGAAGGCCCTCGACGAGATCGGTGTCGACAACGTGACGTTCGAGACCGACTATCCGCACGGCGACTCCACCTGGCCGAACACCAGGGCCATCGCGGAGGCGATGTGCGCGTCGCTCGACGAGGAGACGGTCTACAAGCTCATGCGAGGCAACGCGATCAAGATGCTCTCGCTCGACCTTGACCGTGACCGAGTAACGGCATGACGCCCAGTCATTCTGGGTGATGCACGGGTGTGGGCCCAACCAGGCTCGATGCTGAAGAGATTGTCACAGTTGTCTACCCGCGATTAGTTGCGGCTGACCAGGATGGGAAGGCACAAACATGAGCGGTCTCGAAGGTCAAGTCGCACTGATCACAGGTGCCGCGCGCGGCCAGGGACGAAGTCACGCAGTGCATCTGGCCCGGCAGGGTGTGCGGATCGTCGCGGTTGATCTGTGCGAGTCGATCGACGAGTTCTTCCCGCTGGCAACCCGTGAGGACCTCGACGAGACGATTGCCGCCGTCGCCGAGGCGGGCTCAGAGGCGATCGCCGTCGTCGGGGACGTGCGCTCCTCCGCTTCCATGAAGGCAGCCGTCGACTTGGCGGTCAACCGCTTCGGCACAATCGACGTGCTGGTCAATAATGCGGGCATCATCAAGGTTCAGGCGATCGACGAGTTCTCCGATCACACCATGGATGTCGTTATCGACACCTGCTTGAAAGGTGTATTCAACACGACGCGTTTCGTTGCGCCCATCATGAAGGCGAAGCGGTCAGGCAGGATCATCAATATCGCGTCCTCTGCTGCGATCAGGGCCGTGGGGTACCTATCGCCGTACGTCGCGGCCAAGGGAGGCGTCGTCTCCGCCACCAAGAGCTGGGCGGTGGAACTGGCCGAATGGTCGATCAACGTGAATGCCCTCGCTCCCGGCGGGGTGGACACCGAGATGCTCAGCGGCATGGCCGGACAGGCGGGCATTGACCTCGATGAGTACAGGGAGCGGGTCACCGCGCGCCACCTGCTCCAGGAAGGCGGATGCGTCCCGGTGGAGGATATCTCTGCCATGGTTGTCTACCTCGCAGGCGAGCACGCCAGCGTGATCACTGGTCAGGTGTTTACCGTCGACGCTGGGATGTCGGCAGGCTGAGCACCGCTCTACCGGAGTGTGACCGTGACCTGTTCTGACGATCCGGAACCCAGGATGACTGTGAGGGGGGTGCGACGTGGGTGTTGACGATCTCACTGCGTCGGAAACGGTCTCGGGACACGTGGCACCCGCGGCATTCGCGGTAGCGGAACCAGACACCACTACGCACGCCTCCTTCTGCAACTACTGCGTCGCCGAATGCGGGATCCTGGTCAAGGTCCGCGACGATGTGGTCATCGACGTCCGTGGAGATCCAGACCATCCCACATCTCAGGGATACGTGTGTTCCAAGGGTCGGGCGATAGGTCGCGCACATCATGATCCGCATCGGCTGGACCATGCGTCGATGGGCAGGGGGCCCGAGCGGCGCATGGTCGCCCTTGACGCGATGCTGGAGGATCTCGCGCACAAGCTTGATCGCATACGCGCGGAACACGGGCCGGACGCCATCGCCATCTACAACGGCGGGGGAGGTCAGATGGACTTCTTGGGGGGCACTCTCGCCGAGAAGCTCGCTCGAGCGCTGGGAACTCGGGGCTACTACACCACCAACAGCATCGACTCGATCGGTAACCGCACGGCGATTCGCATGATGGCCGGCCATAACAACTTCTTCCCGACGATCGACTACGAGCGCGCCTCGCTCGTGGTGATGTTCGGAGCGAACCCCCTCATTGCTCACGGTCATACGTGGTCCATGCCTGTTCCCGTCCGGCAGCTCCGGGAACTGTCGGCGCAGGGCGAAGTGTGGGTGTTCGATCCCCGCACGAGCGAGACCGCGGCGCGGGCTGAC
>CAIVQM010000015.1 GCA_903908025.1 uncultured bacterium | reverse complement strand
ATCCGGAAGCCATCGATTGGAGCATCGGATGCAGTTATGGCGGTGCCCGGGATCGCAAGCGCCTCCATATAGGTGACGTCGCCGTAGCGGCTATTCCGCGCCACAACGCCCGCGAATAGGGGGCGCTGCACATGGGCGCCCGCGGCGAGCAGATCAGCGAACTCTGGCCCGTCAAAGAACGCCCGGAACCGGCGCACGATGACCCAAGCACTAGCGACGCTCACGCGCCCCAGGATGCCTTTGAGTTGGGCGATCTCCCGCGGATCGGCCGTCGCGCGAATGCGCTTCACGATGATGTCGTCTACGGGTGCGTCGTACCGGCTAAGGAACACCGACGCGAAGGACGACAGGTCGAGCGAGAGCCCGGCCGCGACCCGTCGCTCGAGCCCGCGCCGGTACGCCTGCACAACCTGCTCGTAGGTCTTGGGCGAGAAGATCACCGTCGCGTTGACGTTCACACCTTCGAAGACACACTCCTCAATGGCGCGGAATGACTCCGGGGTTGAGGGGATCTTGAGGGCTAGGTTTGGCCGGTCCACGCGCCTGCGGACCTCGCGTGCTGCGGCTATCGTGCCGTCAGCATCATGTGCAAGGCTCGGGGGCAGCTCAAGGCTCACGTATCCGTCGACGTGGCCCGTTGCCTCGTAGACCGAGCGGAAGACATCGCAGGCAAGCTGTACGTCGTGAGCCCAGAGCTCCATGACGATCTGCTCGGGTGTAAGTCCAGCCGCAGCGAGCTCCGCAATCTCCGTGTCGTACGCGCTCGTGGTGGAGACGGCCTTCTCGTAGATGATCGGGTTGGCCGTTTCGCCTGAGATCCCATCCTCGAGGATCATCTTTGCCAGGCGCCCCGAGACAATCAGTTCACGACCCATATTGTCGTAGCTGACGGCGACACCAAGATCAGCGAGATCTCGAAGCGCGCTGTCCGACATAGTTCTCCTCTTTGCGGCCGAGGGCCGGGCTATTGCGTTGCGGAGTGACGTGGCCGCCGAGTGGCGTCCAGGCGCGGGTTCAGATTGCGAGCGAAGTGGCTAAGGGAGGACGCGCTGCGCCTGGAGTCGCGCAAACCAGAAGCGGAACATCTGCGCGGTGTCGATGCACTCGGTGAAGCCCGCCTGCCGAAGCTTGACGGTGGACAGCAGAACGGGTCGTGAGCGGCTGGGCAGCGGTGAACCATCGGGGGTGTACGCGAACGCGTCGTCCGCGTACTGGTGCGACAGGCCCAGAATTGAACGCAGCGAGAGGTGCCGCAGCCCCTGACGCTCGGCGATGCGGCGCCAAACGGCTTCTTGCGACGGCAGCCATTGGGCGAGAGAAAGCCTCTCGTCAGGCCCTGTCTCCACGTCAAAAGCCTCCGCGAACGAGGGCCACAGATCGCGCCACTCGAACACGTCGCCGTTCGTGATGTTGAAGGTCTGGTCCGCAGCCGTAGGGTGTGTGGCGGCCCAATGCAGCGCGTTGGCGAGCAGCCGCGCGTCCACCGCCTCGGCCACATACGGTGCACCGCCCGGAAACGAGAACGGCCTACCGATCTCGCGACAGAGGCTCGCGTATGCCCCAATGGCAGGGATCAGGTTCATCGCGGCCCCGAGCGCGCCGCTGAAGATGAACTGGGGACGAAAGATGGTGTAGGCGGCACCCATGGAGCGGGCAGCCCCAACGAGGAGATCCTCCTGGGCCCAGTAGAAGTTGCCGTGGTCAACCCTGGGCTGTGACTCCTTGCCGGGGATCCGCATCCGGCCAAGGTGATAGCCGTATGCCTTGGTGCCCTGGAGGATCGAGATGTGCCGCACAGGCGTGCCTGCGGCACGCAGCGCCTCCAGCACATTGGCGAACATTAGGCGATTGGTATCGATCTGGACCGGGTCAACCCAGCCGGCGATCAGGTCGTCGGTCTCAAACAGGGCGGCGTAGACCACATGGGTAACTGGGCCCGCATCCTTGACGGCCACGTCCACGGCGGTGGCGTCGCGGAGATCAACGGCCGAGTGCCGGTAGCCTGCGCGCTCGGACACCTCTGGGCGTCTGCGCGAAATCGCAACCACGTCGAATGCCTCGTCGGCCAGAAACCGCTCGGTGGCGGCTTGGCCCACGCCCCCTGTGGCGCCAAGCACAAGCACCCGCGGCCTGGACCCGCTCATCAGCGGATCACCACCGGGTTGACTGGGGAGCCGCTTGCTCCCACGACCTTGAGCGGTCCCGCCGTATAGAGGAAGGTCCACCGACCATCCCGAGCGCAGGCCTCGGCCAGGTCGTCAAGCCAGCAGATCTCAGTCATCGCTACACCGAGGTTCCTCATCAGCGCACAGTGCAGGCGCATCTCGATACCGGTCTCTGGGTCAAAGCTCTGCTCGTTCGCGATGGTGTCGGTCACCAGGTTCGGGATCTCCATCTCCTGGAACCACTCCACAAGCTCGCGGCTGTAT
>CAIVQM010000014.1 GCA_903908025.1 uncultured bacterium | reverse complement strand
GTGCGATGACGGTGCTGCTGAAGGACGCCTTCGCCCCCAACCTCGTGCAGACCCTCGAGCACACGCCGGCGTTCGTGCATGGCGGTCCCTTCGCCAACATCGCGCATGGCTGCAACTCCGTCATCGCCACGACCTCCGCACTCAAGCTTGCCGACTACGTCGTCACGGAGGCGGGCTTCGGTGCCGACCTCGGTGCCGAGAAGTTCGTCGACATCAAGTGCCGCAAGTCGGGGATCCGTCCGTCTGCCGTGGTCATCGTCGCGACGGTGCGGGCGCTGAAGTACCACGGTGGCGCAGATCTCAAGACCATCACAGACGAGAGCCTCGACGCCCTCGCCGCCGGCATGGTCAACCTCGAGCGGCACATCAACAACGTCCAGGGCGTGTACGGACTGCCCTGCGTCGTGTCGATCAACCGCTTCGACACTGACACTCCAGCCGAGCTCGAACTGCTGCGCTCACGCGTCAACGACCTCGGTGTCGAGGTCGTGCTGGCCTCCCACTGGGCCGATGGCGGCAAGGGCGCGGTCGATCTCGCCCGGACGGTCGTGGCCCTGTGCGAGCAGCCGTCGTCGATGACCTACGTCTACGAGGATGACGCATCACTGTGGGAGAAGGTGACCGCCATCGCCACCCGCGTCTACGGAGCCAGCGAGGTGACCGCCGATGCCAAGATCCGCGGGCAGATCCGCGATCTCGAGGCCCAGGGCTATGGCCACTTCCCCGTATGCGTGGCGAAGACGCAGTACTCCTTCTCGACCGACCCCACCCTCCGTGGAGCTCCCAAGGACCACAGCCTCAACGTGCGCGAGGTGCGCCTGGCGGCAGGGGCGGAGTTCATCGTGATGGTCTGCGGCGACATCATGACCATGCCGGGTCTGCCCAAGGTTCCGTCGAGCGAGCGCATTGACCTCGTCGACGGCCAGGTTGTGGGCCTCTTCTGATGAGGAGCCGCACGTGGGTGTGACCACGAGCCGTCGAGGAATCGTCCGTGTGATCGACGGGCAGGTCTCGACGACGACCGACGCCATCGCCGTCGAGTCGCCCCTCACTGTCGTTCTTGATGGCGAGGTGCTCGTCACGACCATGCGCACCCCGGGGCACGATCTCGAACTGGTCGCGGGCTGGCTCGTCAACGAGTCGGGTGTCCGGCAGTCCGATCACATCGCCAGCATGGGCGCCTTCGCCACGCATGACGACGACGCCATTGACACCGTGCGGGTCTCGCTCGCAACCGGCGTCCGGCCTCCTCGGCCCCGCGCATTCGTCACCAGCAGTGCCTGCGGGGTCTGCAGTGCCGATGTCCTCGCGGCCTTCGACGGACCCGATGCCCTGCTCCAGAGTGGCGATTGGGCACTTCCCGCCAATGCCATTCCCCGTCTCCTCGACAGCATGCGCGAGGGTCAGCGGATGTTTGAGCAGACCGGCGCCCTGCACGCGGCCGCCCTCGTCGCCCCGGACCTGTCCCCGCTGTGGGTCCGTGAGGATGTCGGGCGCCATAACGCTGTCGACAAGGTCATCGGCAAGGCCCTCTTCGACGATCGCCTCCCCCTGACCGATCACACACTGGTGGTCAGCGGGCGAGTCTCGTATGAGATCGTTCACAAAGCGCTGACGGCTGGGATAGCGGCCGTCGTCGCCGTATCGGGCCCCACAAGCCTGGCCATCGACCTTGCCCGCGCACATGGGCTGGTGCTCGCGGGCTTCGCACGCGGTGCACGTGTCAATGTCTACTCGGGCGACGAGCGCATCAGCACGGGAGGGACGTCATGACTGCCACGCACGACCAATGGTCCCCCGAGGCCGCCCGTGCCATCCTTGAGAGCATCGACGAACCCGGTCCGGTGCTCATTGCGCTCCAGACCCTCCAGGAGACCTTCGGATACGTCCATGCGGACGGGATCCCCATCATCGCGAGCGTGTTCAACGTCAGCCGGGCCGAGGTCTATGGCGTCCTCACCTTCTACAGCGACCTTCGCACGACCCGTCCGCTCGACGTCGAGGTGCGGGTCTGCATGGGCGAGGCCTGCCAGGCCGTCGGCGCACGAACGCTGCGTGCCGAGGCTGATGCCCTGATCGGGCCGACATGCGATGTGCAGACAGTGTTCTGCCTCGGCAACTGCGCACTCGGACCGGCTGTCGTGGTCAACGACCGCATGATCGGCCGGGCCGACGGCAACATGCTGCTGCAGGCCGTTACGACTGCGAGGACCGGCGCATGACCACTGTCTACGTCCCACGGGACAGCGCCGCCCGCTCCGTCGGCGCCGACGAGGTAGCGC
>CAIVQM010000013.1 GCA_903908025.1 uncultured bacterium | reverse complement strand
CAATCTCTCCCATTGCTTCCGCTGCTTCTTTGTCATTCACTGTTACGCGAACTATATCGCATCCCGATCCCGGTCCCGAGCGCCCCTGGCCTCGTCACCTTCGCGACGATGGCCGGTCAGGTCGAGGCCCAGTCCATCGTCTCGACGGCCGATGGCCTCTTGGCCGTGGCCGACAAGTCCAACGGTCAGGTCGCCTTGATCAATCCGACGACCTACGAGATGACCGGGTGGGACTCCCTTGGGTCGGGTGAGATGCCCGGCGATATCGCGGTGGCGCCGGACGGCAGCCTGTGGCTGCCGACGTGCGAGGGCCATCTGTGGCAGGTCTCGCGGTCTGGTTCAACGATCCAGCCGGCAGTCAAGCGGGCCGACTTCGATGGCGCCGGGTGCACGGGCGGGTTCGCGGATGCGCCGCCGCTCGTTGCGGTCTCGCCGGCGGACGGCAGCGTCTGGGTGGCCAATCCGGACAAGAGGAAGGTGTTCCGCTATGACCAGGGCACCGGGCAGATCGACGAGGTCAAGGAGTTCAACTCTGACGCTCCGTATGGCGGGTCGATATCAAGCATCGTGGTCGACCAGGGCGGGAACGCCTATGTGGGCTATTGGGAAGGCGCTCGCGTCTTCAACCCCAATGGTTCCCTCGGTCCCACGCCCTTCACGGTGACCCTGAATGGCAGCACGACCTTCAGTATCACGGCATTTGTCACCATGCCCAATGGCGACATCGCGCTGCTCGAGCAGGACGCTGCCAGCGGGTTGTGGTACTTCGGCCCGGTCAACGAACTCGGCATCATGGCGCCCGATTCCATCTCGATCCCGCTCACGACAAGGCCGATCCAGTACTGGGGGGATCAACGGGAGTTCGTATCGCAGCTCACGGTCGGCCCGGACGGATCCCTCAACTTCGCGGTTATCAACACGTTCTACGGCGACTCCGCCGTACTGGTGCAGATCAACCCGGAGTCGGGAGCGGTGACGGAGTACCCGTTCGATCCCGCCGGTGCCACGGCTCCCGCATACAGCCCGCGTCAGGTGGCCTTCACTTCTTCGGGCCTCGCCTGGATCACGAACACGAACTCGGGACGCCTGGCGGTCATGACCGCGGCATCGTCGGGAACCGGGCCGTGCACCGATACCGGAACCGTGCCGGTCGACGTGCCTGTGGATTGCACGGCTCTCGTGTCACCGAAGTCGACGATCAGCTCGGCCCAGTTCCAGGCCGTTGACGGATCAGCGTTCCGCGGCAGTGACTGGGTGCCCGGGCCTGAGGACATCGGCAAGTCATGGATCGGCACGTACACCTTCCGGACCCCTGGCGTGGATGTCCAGCAGCAGCGGACGACGGAGCCGTTCACCGTTGCCACGCAGACGATCACGTCGATCACCCCGTTGATCGGACCGGATCAGGGCGGCACCGAGATCACGATCACCGGCACGAATTTCAAGACCGGCATGAATGTCTTCCTCGTGGATGATCCTTCGCAGGACATCGGATTCGAGGCTGACCACGTGAAGGTCGTTTCTGCCACGACGATCACCGCGGTCATGCCGGCCAAGCTCGTGGGCTGGCCGGACAAGACCCCGCTATGGGTGGGCTTCGGCTGGACTGATCCCGATAACCCGAACTACCTGGCGAAGTCACCCAAGCCCTTCTCCTACGGCGGGATGCTGCCGCCGACGCCGGTGATCACGCAGGTGACGCCCGATGAGATCACGGTCGGCACCTCAGGTCAGGTGGTGACCATCACTGGCTCCTACTTCCTCGACCTGATGACCGTCTCCTTCAACGGCGTGCCCGCGACATCGCAGACCTTCGTGTCCGCGACCGAGTTCCAAGCGGTGGTACCGCCCGGGCTGCCGGTGGCCACCGGTGTCCTGACACTGGATCCTGGGTACTCCCTGCCCGTTGGCCAGGCGCCCTTCACCGTCAATGGGCCGACCACCCTGGCCAGCCTGAGCCCCACGACCGGGTCCGTGCTCGGTGGTGAACTCGTGACCTTGACCGGCACTGGGTTCAACGAGAACACGGTGGTCACCGTCGATGGCAAGCCGCTGCCGCTCGCCGCTGCGGCGCCGGCCGTTGCACCGGCCCAGCAGCTGTCGATCCGGGTCCCGCAGCACGCGGTGGGTGCCGTTGACGTGTCCGTCCAGAATCCGGGCTTCCCGATCAGCACGCTGACGAACGCCTTCACATACATCGCATCGACCATCACCGCGATCAGCCCGACCTCCGGTTCGAACACCGGTGGCGACACTCTCACGGTCACCGGTAGCGGTCTCGAGGATGTCCTGCAGATCCTGTTCCGCCAGCCCGGTCAGCCGGATGCACAGGCGGCCGGTGTGCACGTGGACTCCGACACGCAGGTGCGGGCCACCGTCCCACCGAGCTCAACGGCAGGCACGGCCAGCGTCGTGCTCGTCCTGACCGACGGGTCGACGCTCACCGCACCGATGGCCTTCACCTACACCGGCATCCCGCTCCCGACGCTGACGAGCCTGAGCCGCACGGGCGGCAAGGTCGGCACGTCGACGAATTTCACGGTCATGGGCAGCGGCTTCATGCCGAACGCGCAGTTCATGCTGGGAGCGGCCCAGGCCACTGACGTGTGGGTGCTACCCGGTGGAACCCAGGCGACCATGGTGTTCACCATCGCTTCGCCGCCCGGCGTGCAGGACCTCACGGTGACGAATCCAGGCGGCGGGACGGCGACATTGACCAACGCCTTCAACGCCCATGGCCCGGTGACCATCAGCGCCATCGACCCGACGACGGGTTCGACAGCTGGCGGTACGACAGTCACGGTGACGGGCACGGGCTTCACCGCGGATATGGAACTCAACTTCGCGGGCTTCACGGGCCTGCCCTACACCGTCACCTCGCCGACGGAGCTCAGCTTCGTCACCAAGCAGCACGCCCAGGGCTTCGTCGACCTGACGATCTTCAATGGTGACCTCACCGACAACGCGACACTGTCGAACGCGTTCTGGTACCAGACGCCAACACCCGCGTCGTTGAGCCTTACGGGCATCTCGCCGGTCTCCGGCCCTGCGACAGGCGGCAACTCCATCACACTCACGGGCACTGGTGGCCCTGCCGGCGCCGGCGGCGTGCCCAACCTGTCAACCTGCTGGCCCGAGATCAGCTCCGGAGGGGCCATCGAGAAGACCGCCAGCAGTGCGTCGAGCGTCACCTTCACGATGCCAGCGGGTGGTCCAGGCGTAACGAGCGTGTGGATCGTGTGTCCGTATGTCAGCGGACCCGCGAAGAGCAATTCCCTGCAGTACACGTATCTCGGCCCGCCGACTGTCACGTCGGTGGCTCCGGGGGCCGGAGCGCTCGCGGGCGGTCAGTCCGTGATCGTGAATGGTGCTGCTTTCGCTGCGGATGTTCAGGTGAGCTTCGGTGGCCGGCCTGCGCCGGTTACACACGTTGCGGATGGCGGGTCGCAAGCGACCGTCGTAGTCCCGGCGGGTTCCGCGATCGGGCCAGTCGACGTCATCGTGACGAATCCTGGGCAGGGGTCGGCGACCCTCACCAGCGGGTACACCTACCAGCAGGGCCCCACCGTCACCTCCGTGACGCCAGCGCAGGGGCCGACCGACGGCGGGACTCTTGTGGTCATCGCTGGCACCGGCTTCCAGTCCGGCGCGGGCGTTGTAGTGAAATCACCTGCCGATGCCGAGGCGGCGACCGATGTCTCCGTACGGAGTGACACGTCGATCGCAGCGACTCTGCCAGCTTTCAGCCCCGGTCTGGTCGATCTTGTCGTGCAGAACCCCGATGGGACTCAGGCGATCGGGGTGGATGCGTTCACCTATGACGACACGCCGGCACCGCTGAATGCGCCGACCGTCACGTCGATCAGCCCGAACACGGGCGTCGTATCCGGTGGTACCGAGGTGACCATCATCGGCGCGGACTTCGAGAACGCGCAGTGCCTCGTGGCATTCGGTGGAGTGCGAGCCACGACGCAGTCGTACGTCGCGACCACGCGAATGACGGCGACAACACCGCCGGGAAATCCCGGAACGGTTGACGTGACCGTGACCTGCCCGACAGCAGGTGTCGGCACGTTGAACAACGGCTTCACCTACTCGGGGGCGCCGACGCTCACCACTGTCGCGCCGGGTTCCGGGTCAGCCTCCGGCGGCACCACGGTCACTCTCACGGGTTCCGGTTTCGGGGCCAATGCCACGGTGTTCTTCGGTGGTAACGAGGCCGCCAGCGTCACGGTCAACAGCGCGACGTCCGCCACGGCGGTCACGGCGGCAGGCACGGCCGGTCCGGTTGATGTGGTCGTGACCAATCCGGGTATCGGCTCTGCGTCGCTGGCCAACGCCTTCACGTTCATCGCAGATCCCACGCCGAGTCCGACGCCGACGCCGACGCCGAGTCCGACGGATAGCCCGATGCCTACCCCGTCGCCGAGTCCGACCGATACGCCGACGCCTACCCCGTCGCCGAGTCCGACCGATAGCCCGATGCCTACCCCGTCGCCGAGCCCGACCGATAGCCCGACTCCGGCGCCTGCGCCGGGTCCTGCCCCAGCTCCGGCGCCGGCTCCTGTACCGCCGCCGCCGATCTCCGCACCGAGCATCGCTGCCGTGAGCCCGTTCGTGGGGCCGGTTGCTGGTGGCACGACGATCACGATCACCGGTACGGGCTTCATGTCGGGTGCAGTCGTGTACCTCGAGGGAGTGCCCGCAGCGGGCGTCAGCGTGCTGGCCTCGACCCAGGTGACGGCGGTGACACCGGGTGGACCGGCGGGTGCGGCCGACGTAACTGTGGTGAATCCCGACGGTGGTCGGATCACCTTCGGCAACGGATTCACGTATGAGTCCGCGCCTGTCGTCAGCGGGCTGGATGTGCGCAGCGGTCCGGTGGTCGGAGGCACGACCGTCACCATCACCGGTAGTGGGTTCGCCGCTGATGCGGTCGTGCAGTTCGGCAGTGCACCTGCTCAGAACGTCCGTGTCATCGATGGGTCACGCCTCTCGGCCGTGACACCGACCGGCAAGCTCGGCTGGAACACCGTCACCGTCACGAACCCCGGAATCGACTCCTCTGATCTCCCGGACGGCTTCGACTTCGAATGGATTTCGCAGCAGCCAGCACGCGCACTGTCGTTGCCGAAGACGCTGACGGCCGATTCCTGGACGACGCTCGTTCGGCTGCCTGTCATCACCAACGCGGGGGAGCGGGTGAAGGCATCGGTGACGTGCGTCCCGGCACGCTCATGTGAGATCCGCACTCGGGATCGGCATCTGCAGGTGAAGGCCGGTGAAGCGAAACAGGTCCTGGTTCACCTCAGTGCCCCTGCGGAGCACATGAACGGGTACGGGGCCTTCCGGCTCGAGAAGACCTACGACGCAAAGCAGATTCGGAGAGCGTCATGAAGCGCATGTCAGTGGCCACGACCGCGGTTGTGGCGGCGGTAGGGATCGCCCTGCTGTTGCCGGCCCAGGCACCTGCAGCGTCGGCTGTGGTCGACGGAAGCCGCGGCATCGTGGTATCCGGTGCGGCACAGATCGCCCCACCGAGCCTGGCCGAGTCGCGCCTGCGCCGGCAGGGTGACGGCCTGGTCGTAGATGTCGCTGCGCGCATCGATGCTCGCAACGCGAATGGGTCGATGCGGGACGTAGCCAAGGTGCAGGTCGCTGTCGTCTCCCCGCAGACGGGCGCGTTCGTCGTTGGACCGCAGCAGAAGCTGATGGTGACCGGATCGAGTCTGACCGCGACCGTGGTGCTAACGAACCAGCAGGTCAGACTCCTTGAGAAGTGGCGCAAGACGCTCGGTTGGGCCGCTGCCGCGAATACGGTCACGGTGGGCATCCGGCACGAGGCGGATGTCGATGCCGCGCATCCGGGCTTTGATGCGCAGGCTCTCGATGCGCGCATCGCCCGCTGGGGTGGAGCGGCGCCGACTCCGCCGGTCCAGACGCGCGGAACAGGCCGTCCGGTGGCCTACGTGAACGCCACCCCGAACCCGCTGGTGCTCTTGGGCGGGCCGGTGAACTGCATGTACGACGCCAACTACCCGCTGGAGACGGGGAGCAACGACAAGTCCGACTTCCTGGCTCAGGTGAACGGCGCAGTGCTGCCGCCGGGGGTCACTCTCACGACGGCCTCCTCCAACTCCGGCAACACTGGTGACAGCAAGTACGCGACGACGTCCACGGCGGTCTTTGCCGCCTACTCAGCCGCTATGACGAGCACGTACCAGTGGTTCTCCGGCACGAGCGCCAAGTCCTCATTGCCGAAACTGCCCTCGAAGGCTTCCTTGCCGCCGGGGGTCACCGGCACGCAGGCGCAGTTGATCCAGTCCCTCATCGCCCAGGCGACGCAGGACTCACTCAGTGCAGGCGGGACCTTCGACTACATCTACGACAGCGCATCGTTGGCCGTCGGTGGCGCTGTCGCCTGGGCTGGTGCCGCCGGGGCATTCGACCTGCCGGGAATCGACCAGGTGCTGGCGATCATCGGGGTGCTCATCGATGACCTGACGAACAGCTGCAGCGACGTCAAGGGCGCGTTCCTGGCAGGCGCCACCGACGCGACCCATCCGTGGCGGCAGTTCACGGGGCTGTACGCCTGGAACGGCGGAGCCCCATTCCTGCTGACGAGCAGCAGCAAGGTGCAGTACCGCCCATACGCGAACGGCATGATCGTCAATGTCTTTGCGACTCCGCAGTCCGGCGACCTGAGTTCCGTGTCTGCCGATCAACTGGACCTGAATGTCCTTCCGGTGTCCGACAAGTCGCTGCCTGCGGTGATGTTCACGTTCACGGAGCCTGACTACAACGCGGACTATCCGGCGGATATCTCGATCAGTGGCAGAACAGTGACCTGCGCCCTTGATGGCAGGGATGTGCCGGGCCAGACGCAGGCGATGAACGCCATCACTGCCAATGGCACCTCATGGTTCCTGACGGCATTCCCCACACCCGTCTGGCAGAAGCTCAACAACTCCGCCATGGGTACCCAGGTGATGCCGAGTTCGCCTGCCGGTGCCAATGCCTATGCCGATGGCATGGGCTACGCGGCACCGGGCACCCCGGGCATCGTTACGGTCTATACGAGTGCTGACGGCCAGAACTGGAGCGATCCGCTGACTGCTGCTGCGAATAGCACGAGTGTGACCATCCCGGCAGCGACGACGGCGCGCCTCGTGCAGTGCACGGTGCAGTCGGTCGAGAGCTGGCGGAACCCCATCACCATCAACGGGCGCAGGGCCATCATGGGCACCCGCGTGATGAGCGACATGGTGCTCGGGCCGGACGCGAACTCCTGACCGGTGCGCCGGCTCCCTGGTGCGTGAGCAACAATCACCTTGGGGTTGTCGGCTAGCAGGTAGTTGGGGGACGTGTAGATGAGTCTGTTCACGAGGGCGGGCTTCGCGGGGCGACCCGTGCGTCGGGTTGCTGCGATCGTCAGTGTCGCCACGGTGGCCCTGTTCCTCCTGCCGGCGCCCCCCGCAAGCGCGGCAGTGCCGGACACTCCGACGGGCGTGACCGTGACCCCGCTGGACTCCTCGCTGGAGGTCACCTGGACCGCGCCCGTGGGCGGTACTCCGCCGACCGGGTACGAGGCCATTGCCTACTCCGCATCGTCAGGCGGCACTGCCCTAGCGGCCTGTGCGAGCAGTTCAACCAACTGCACCATCTCCGGTCTCGTGAATGGCACGACCTACTACGTCGCCGTCGACGCGAGCAACGCCGATGGCACGGGAGTCGAGTCGGCTCGAGTGACCAGTACGGCAGGTGGCAAGCCGACCGCCCCACGTTCGGTGACCGTGAGTCGCATCCTCAACGGCGTGACCGTCGGCTGGCTGGCACCCACCAGCGACGGCGGACTGGCGATCACCGGCTACACCGCGCTTGCCTTCACCTCGACATCACCGACGGCTCCGTCGGTAGCTTCCTGCACGACTACCGCACTCTCGTGCACCATCAGCGGACTGGTCTCATCGACGACCTATTACATCGCGGTTCAGGCGACGAACTCCTCTGGCACCGGACCCGTCACGAGCCGCGTGACCGTGACGTCGGGCACCGCGCCAACGGCTCCGCGCTCGGTCCGGGTGGCGCGCGGCAACGGTTTCGCGATCGTGTCGTGGAGCACGCCGTTGTCGAATGGTGGCAGCGTGGTCACGCGGTATGTGGCACGCGCCTATCGCGCGCTGGAGGGTGGCGATGCCATCGCCAGCTGCGAGCCGCTCACCCTCAGCGCGGGGAAGTGCGAGCTGGGGCCGCTGCCGAACGGGGCGACCTACTACATCGACGTCATCGCGATCAACGCGCTAGCAGAGGGGGCCGCTTCGACTCCCAGACTGCCCATCGTTCCGGCTACCGTCCCGACCACTCCGCGCACGGTCACGGCAGCCCGCATCGGGCCGAACGTGCATGTCCAGTGGACGGTTCCTGAGGCGGACGGCGGCCTGCCGATCGAGTCCTATGTGGCGACCGCCTACCGGTCACTTGCGGGAGCCACCAGCGTCGGCAGCTGCACCACCAGCGGCGACCAGTGCGACATCGCGAAGCTGACCGGTGCCCCGGTCTACGTATCCGTCATTGCCCGTACGGGGGCCGGCGACAGCCCGGCATCGACACCCCGCATCAAGGTGCTCCTCGTCGACGAGGCCGACCCGCCGACGGATGTCGCGGGCTCTGCGCGGACGCGGGCAATCGCCGTGAGCTGGCGGCCGCCACTGTCGGATGGCGGTGTGCCCGTCACGTCGTATCTGGCGTCGGCGTTCATGACGCCGACCGGCGGAATCGCTACCTCGACCTGCACCCTGCCGGTCACCCCCAAGAATGCCGATGAGGCCGCTTCGGGTTCGACGGCGAGAGTCGGCTGCTCGATCCATGGGCTGGCGCAGGGGAGCATCTACTACCTCGAGGTCGGTGCGCTGACGGACTACGGCCTCACGTCTACGCCAACACGCACCGCCGTGCGCGTGCGGCCGGGCAAGGCGCTGCCGGTGCGCGATGTCCAGGGCTTCCCAGCTGACCACCGCATCAAGGTGACCTGGCAGTTGCCGGCGGCCGACGGTGGCCAGCCGATCACCCTGTATCGCGTTCAGGCCTGGTCCAGATCGGTTGAGGGGCGCCTCACGAACACGTGCACCGTGCGCTCGAGCGCCGTGGATTCGGAGTTCACCTGCACGATCATCGTGGCCGACGACTTCGAGCCGTACTGGATTGACGTCGCTGCGCAGACCACCAGTGGGTGGGGGCAGTCCAGCGCCCGCGTGGCTTTCGAGGCGAAACCGGCCGTGCCGCCCTCCCCGGAGCGGGTCGAGCTCGCCCCGCGTGATCTCGGCCTGGTCGTGCGCTGGGACGAACCGTCGTATGACGGTGGGTACCCGATCTACTCCTACGTCGCACATGCCTACGACGCCGCCACGGGTGGGGCGGAACTCGGCCAGTGCACCGTGAAGGTCCCTGCCCACACGTCGTCCACGGACACCACGCCGACGACGTGCACGATGGGCGGACTCGCCACTGACCAGTACGTGTACGTCGATGTCACGGCGGAGAACACCGTCGGGATCAGCGTGCCGTCTGAGCGCGTCAGCCAGACGATCGTGCCCGGGCGTCCTGGCCTGCCGACTGGTGTGAGCACCCGACTCACCAAGAACGGACTCGTTGTGACGTGGGCCGCGCCGCCAGTTTCCGAGGGCTTGGCGATCACGGAGTACCGGGTCTATGCGTACCTGGCCCGTGGCGGAACGGTGGTGGGGGAGTGCTCGTCGACGATCACGACCTGCACCGTCACCGATCCGACGGCGCGCACGGCGACCGCGGTGGCGGTCGCCGCGCACAACGCGCTGGGCTGGGGTGATCCGGCGCTGCTGACGCCGTTGCCCACGTCGGGCTGATCGGGGTCTCGGCCTACTTCTTCATGACGATGAGGTGCAGCTGGCCGACCTCTTCGTCATTCATCGTGTTCGTGCTGCCGGGCGGGCTCGTGACGATGGTGATGTCCGTGGTGCCGGTGCGCAGGGCAGTGATGGTCCACGTCGTTGTGCCGGGGACGCCGACCATGCCGTTGGTGCTATCGGGAGCCGTGTAGACGCCCTTCGGCACGCGGGCGATGTTCTTGTCGTCCTTCGTGCAGCAGCCGCCCTGGGCCGTCCATGAGTAGCCCGTGGTCAGGTTGGTCGACAGAATGATCTTGACCTTCTCACCCGGCACCAGCCGCACCTGAGCGGGCAGGTCTCGCACGATGAGGGTCGTCGTCGCGGCCATGGGGGCGGCGGAGGCCGGAGTCATGGCAAGGGGGATAACCACGAGGGCGGCGATGGGCAGGGCGAGAATTCTGGCTGATAGGCGCATGGCCTGAGCATACGGTCGGGTCATGCCGAGGCAGGCGCCATTGGCCCCCCTCTTTGGGCGCGCTAAGCGGTGGTTCGCAGGCTTACGCTGCCCGCATGAGAACCGCCGTGATGTTTCCCAGCGCCGTTGTCGGTATCGCCAGCCTGCTCACGGTCGCCGGGGCTGCCGCTCCGGCTCTGGGTGCGTCAGGTGCGTATGACGCCGCCGCCGGTCAGGCTTGCCGGCTCGCCGACAATGCGATCTACACACCTGGTCTGTCGGCAACTGCCGGTTCGGCCCCGGCGTGGACCACGCTGGCCTCGACGATGCAGGTGCTGGCATCGGGCACCGACGATCCACGTCTTGCGACGGCGTTCGGTGGCATCGTGACGACGGCGACGGGCGTGGCCACGGCAATCCAGGCCGGCTCTGGGACATCGGCTGCCCGTGCCGCTTACGACACGTCCGTGGCGACGGTCTGGGGGGCATGCACCCAACTGACCATCACCAAGCAGAAGGTCGCGGTCAAGAAGTTCACGAAGTTCACGTATGAGATGGGCGCGGTGGTCGGCCCGCCGCCGCTGGCGGCCAAGGCGGGTTCGCTGGCTGTCAACGGGATGGTGCTGCAGACGGTCTCGGCTGCGAAGAAGGCCAACCGCGGGAGCTGCCTGGGCGGCGCAAAGTCCTGTGGCTACTTCGTCCAGACGCTGACCCAGGATCCCTGCGTCGACGGGCTGGTTTGCGTGCGGCAGCAGTGGGGCCTGCTCGCCGTCGGGGCGAACAGCAGCGAGGGCGTCGTCGACACGATGGCGATCGATGCGTCAACGGGGACGGCGGCGAAGCTCTCGCAGTTTGTGCCTGCGTCGGCGCAGAAGGCTTTCCTCGCTAGCGTCAATGCCGCACTGGGCAAGCAGCTCAAGAAGGAGGGGCTGGGCGGCGATCCGGTCTGGAAGGCGAAGCTCACCATGAAGGACATCACCGCCTGGCTCCCGGAGCCCGACGGGATGCACCTCTGGTTCGACAAGTACGCGGTGGCACCGGGCTACCTCGGCGTCGTCTCCGTCGTCGTGCCGTTGCCGGTGGCGAGTTAACCGCCGTGCTCGATCGCGGGGCCGTTCGGGTTGCCGTCAGGGCATCACGGGAGCCGCGAACCTGCAGGCCAGATCGTGTGCGGGCAGCTTCTTCGTTATGACGTACGCGGTGACGGAGCCGTTGATGCAGGCCGAACGGGTGCGTAGCCAACTGATGTGCTCGGCGGAGTCGTAGCTGATCATGACGGAGCCGGTGAAGGTGTTCGCGGCCGCGCGAGCGCCGGCCCACGGGGTGCGCGGGTCGGCAATGGAGTTGACGATCATCGGCGGCGTGGTCAGGGCAATGGTTGCCGCCGGCGGGAGCGGGTGACCGAAGTCGGCCGGTATCCCGGCACATGTCACCGCAGCCGTGATCGCGGCGACGCCGTTGAGGATCCCGCCAACGTCTGCGGCCTGAGCGGTAATGGCGGAAGCATCGGCTGAGGACAGCCGTCCGGGCAGGTCGGCGCAGTCGACGAATGCCGAGAACGCATCAAGCGAAGTGTCGCCATCCGCCGGGAAGGCATCGGCGAGGAGTTCCGCTGCTCGGTCCCGCTGGCCGGCATCCCGATCGAAGAGCGCGACGCGGAAGGCTCGCAGCAGGTCACGCGTATCCGGCCAGGACGACTGGTCGGGGATGGAGTTGAGCAGCGTGTCGGCGAGGTTCCAGCGGGTGACCGTGCGTCCGTCGGGTGCGGTGATGACCCGCTCGTCGAGGGCCGTCTGCACTCGCCGCAAGGTTGCGCGCGATCGCGGCCCCAACCACGCGGCCATGCGTGCCATCCCGGTCGAAGCCGCCGAGATCTGCTCGCGTGCATAGGAAGCGGTGGTGCTTGCCGGGTCGATCGTGCCGTCCAGGACCATTGCGCGCACGCGGCTCGGGTACTGCTGGGAGTAGGCGCGTCCGATGGTCGTGCCGTAGCTCATGCCCCACAGCGTGATCTGGCGCTCGCTGAGTGCGCGGCGGATGGCATCGAGGTCGCGGATGCCGAACCACGTGCCGAGATAGGGGGCCGCGGACGATCGGGCCGTCAGGCAGCCCGCCATGTCGGTGGCCCGCTCGTCGAACGTGCTTGCCGCCAGTGCCGCCCAGTCGACCGGCCCGGTGGGTGGTGGAGTCGCGTGCCCGACGGCCGGGCACAGGTCGACCCGTGGGCCGGACTGGTCCACGCCGCGTGGATCCCAGGTCACCAGGTCGAAGCGTGCGCGCACGTCGGCCGGTAGCCAGGACGCCACGGTCGTCAGCATGGGCAGGCCGGGGCTGCCCGGGCCGCCGGGGTTGAACATCAGCACCCCGATCCGCTGGTCGGGTGAACCCGATGCGGGAACTCGCGCCACGGCGAGCCGGATGGTGCGGCTGCCAGGCACGGCCCAGTCGAGGGGGACCGTGACGCTGCCACACTCGGCTCCGCGCAGCTGGCTGCCGTCGCAGAGCCGCCAATGGATCGCGTCTGTACGGACCGCGTCGGGAGTGCTGGCCACGGCCGGGAGGGCGGTCTGGCCGAGGGAGAGCAGGGTGGCCACCCCAGCGGCGATCAGGCGCGTGATCTGCACGGTGTCCTTCCTAGCATGGTCCGATCAGCTGGCTGCACACGGCGTTATTCCTGGTTATTGGGAATAAGCAGGAATATGGATACCCTTGTTCCGTGTTCCGCATCCCGGCCGCCCGGCACGAATCGCGCCCCTGGCGTCAGCGTCAGCGTGCCGGCACCCGTGACGATCGCCTCGTCCAGGAGATCAGCGTCACCATTCCAACGAACATCTCCGACATTCAACTGGCCATCCCGAGTGAGGTCGCCGACGAACTCGACGCCGCCACGCGAGCAGTAGCGGTCCTCGACGCGACACACGGACCTGTGCTGTCGTCCCTGGGCAGCCTCCTCCTTCGAACGGAGTCGGTCGCGTCGTCCAAGATCGAGCGGATCAACGCGAGCATCGATGACTACGCCCGAGCGCTGCATGGCAGCAAGGCGAACTCATCTGCTACGTCAATGGTGGCCGCCTCGCGCGCCATGGCGGGGCTCATGGCCGCTGTGACGTCGTCACAGCGCATCGAACTTGCCGACCTGCTCGGCGCGCACGAGACGCTGATGGGCGAAGACGTCGGCGAGTCCGATCAAGCGGGACAACTACGCGATGTGCAGAACTGGGTCGGGGGGAGCGACTACTCGCCACGGGGTGCCCTGCTTGTTCCACCACCGCCGGAGTTGCTCGAGTCGATGCTCGCTGACCTTCTCGCCTTCGCCCACCGCACGGATTTGCCAGGTGTTCTTCAGGCGACGATCGCGCATGCGCAATTCGAGACGCTGCATCCGTTCACGGATGGCAACGGCCGCATCGGGAGGGCGCTTGTCAACGCCATCCTCAGGGTTCGACACATGACTTCGACCGTCGTGGTACCGGTGGCATCAGCGCTCGTAGCGCGGCGTGACGAGTACT
>CAIVQM010000012.1 GCA_903908025.1 uncultured bacterium | reverse complement strand
TCGGCTGCACCAGCGGCACCCGCACCCAGAGTCGCCGCGGCATCGGCGACCTTCTGCGCTGCACTGTCAGCAGCACCGGACACGGCGGTGGCAGCACTCGCTACCCGGGTCGCGGCCGTGTCAGCCGCCGTCGAGACCGAGTCGGCCCACAGATCGGCCGTCGACGAGACCCCGCTGGTGACTCCACGGCGACGCCACATGACAACACCCGCAACAGCACCGGCGGCGGCGGCCGCCACGAGCAGAACCTTCTTCATGTCTTCCTCCCACGTCGTGCCCGACGCTAACACCCTTCGTCAGGTCTTGCCCCGCCCATAGCGCTGCGCTTCCTTGAGGTAGCCGACGAATCGCTCCGTGACCTGCGAGCTGTTGAGGAACTGATCGCGGCCGGCGTCATCCAGGCTGAGGGCGTGCTCGCACACCCGCGCCCACGCCATGCCCACCGCCTTCGTCAGCGCCCCGGCAACCGTGGCCGAGATCGCTGAGCCGGCGATCGCGCCGCCGGGGATGAACTTGAGCAGGCTGGTGACCGCATAGCGGCCCGCCATCGTTGCCCCGCCCGTGAGGACGACGGCACCGGCCGTCGACAGCGCTCGGGACTTGTTGGGCGGCAGCCCGTAGGCCGCCGTGATCCGGGCGATCATCGTGACCTGATTGGGGACGAGCAGGGCCGCATCAGCGAAGGGGATCGGTGTTGCTCCTACGCCAGCGGCGACCACGACGGCCTGATTGATGATCGCCGCCACGGCTTTTTTCTTGCGCCCGATGTCGAGCACCTGGGCGGCCGTCAGTGCAGCCTCCGCGACTTGCGGGATGACCGCGTACGTGTCGTCGAGCAGCGTCTGCAGGCCGAAGACCGGGCTGTTGGTGAAGGTGTCGACCAGCGCGTTGGTGAGCACGACGTGCCCATGGGGGCTGATCGGCAGACCGAGGGACTCGATGTACTGGGCGAACTCGGTCGCCTCGGGATGCACCTCGCCGTCACGGCTCGGCACCTGCGTCATGACGACGATCACCGGGAGACCGAGGGATGCGAGCTCGCGGACGAACTGCTCCTGCGCCCGCTCGAAACGCCGGTCCGACCAGCGCACGAGGTACCAGACCGCGTGGATCTGCTCATGAACAGCGCGCGTGCGGTGCTCCGCGACCAGCCGGCGCAGCCCGTCGACGATGGCATCCCCCGCCGTGCCGGTCTCGAAGCCCTCCGAGTCGTAGACACCGAGGAAGCCGTCGGGGTGGCGGTAGTAGACCAGGCCGCGCGTGACGGGACTGCCGACGCCCGTTGCTGCGACATCCCGGCCGAACACGGCGTTCACCAGGGTGGACTTGCCCACGCCCGTCTTGCCGAACACCGCGAGGTTGAAGCAGCCCAGCTGTGCGAAGGCCTCAGCGAGCCGTTGCTCGAACATCCCCTCGACCTGGGCCTTGCTCAGGTCCGGCGTCCCGCTCGGCGGGCCCGTGCCGGATGTCGCTGAGGGCTCGATGGTCACGCCGCCACCGTACGCGCGGGGCCGGGGTTGGACAAACACCCGTGATCTCGGGTTACCGTGGAGGCATGAGCGCCTCCCGATCACAGGCGTCCGCGCGCGCCCGTCGGAGGTCCCGGTTCGGGGCGGTCGTCGCCCTCATCCTCGTCGTCTCCCTCGTGGGATCTGCCCTGATCGGCAGCTGGCTCGCCTTCGGGACCGCCCAGGACAAGGGCCTGCTCGGTGGTCCGGCTGTCGTGCCCGACGAGTTCCGGGCCGTGATCATCAAGGCCGCGAAGCGGTGCGATGCCGTGCCCGTCGAGGTGTTTGCCGCCCAGATCGCCGCCGAGAGTGGCTGGGATGCGCAAGCCAGCTCCCCCGCCGGCGCCCAGGGGATCGCGCAGTTCATGCCAGCGGTGTGGGACCAGTACGGCATTGATGCGAACAAGGACGGCAAGGCCTCCATCTGGGATCCCGTGGACGCCATCCACTCAGCTGCCGAGCTGAACTGCATCAACCGCCAGCTCGTGCGCGGCGCGACGGGCAATCGGCTGCGCAACACGCTCGCGGCATACAACGCGGGCTACGGCTCGGTGCTGAAGTACGACGGAGTTCCTCCGTTCCCAGAGACCGAGGCCTACGTCGCGCGCATCCTCGAGTCGGCAAAGACGATCGTCGTCTTCGAGCCGACCTCGGCCTGAGGCAGCCGGCGGCCGCCGTCAGACGGCGGAAGCACCCTCGCCAGCAAGAACCTGACGCATCACGGCGTCGGCCTGGCTGTCGCTGCCGCTGCTGACGCCCCAGTTCTTGAACTCACGCAGCAGTGCCTCGCGGGCGCGGGCGACCTGCTCGGTGACGACGCGCTTCTGCGCCCACGTGAGCTCACGCTCGCGCAGCGCGTTCTCGATGCTGCGCAGCTGAACCGCCGTGACGGGCAGGTCGTAGGTGCTGGAGGTGAAGCGCGCGATGTCCTCGCGGTAGTCATGCCCACGTCGGCCGAACGTGCCGGGGACGACATCCATCGCATTGACGAGGTCGATGCCCGTGAGAACGAAACTGACACCGGGACGCCACGTCGCCGACTTCGGCACGCGTGGCGGGCGCTGGTCGACCGGACCCAGCCACCACGGGCGACGCAGCAGGATGTTGGTTCCGAACTTGGGAATCGGATCGTCGTAGTGGCTGATGAGCACGTGACGCACGCCGGCCTGCGCATCGGCCGGCAGCTCGTTGTATTGCCCGTAGTTGTCGACCTCGATCACCTTCCCCGCAGGATCGACCTTCGCGGGATTGATGCGCCAGGCCTTGGCGAACTCCGTGGCCGATGGCGTGCCGAGGAAGATCGACGAGTGCACGAAGTCACGGTCCATCGCCTCAACCGTGCGATGGCGCCACACGTCCTGCATCGTCAGCGCGCCGAGGCTCTCACCGAACAGCACGAAGCGCGGCCGCTTCTCCGGGTCCATGCCCCGCAGGTAGCCCGTCACGGCATGCATGAGGTCGCGGTTCTGCTCGACAGCAAGCCCCGTGCGCGTCAGCGACATCGACGACGGCAGCATCGAGTACTGCATGGTCGCGATCGCGCAGTCGCCCAGCGTCATGTACTCGAGCGCCTCGGCGAGCACGTAGTTGATATAGCCCGAGCCGGTCGGGGAGGCGAAGCAGAGGACCTTGCGGTCGAATGCACCTGTGCGCACGAGCT
>CAIVQM010000011.1 GCA_903908025.1 uncultured bacterium | reverse complement strand
GCCTTGCCGTGATGACAACAGACGAGAACGCGCCGACTGCCGACCTCTGGCTCGCCCCCAACGCCACGGTGCCGGTGAATGCTGCAGTCCGCGTGCCCGGTTCGAAGTCCGCCAGCAACCGCGCTCTCATCCTCGCCGCCCTCTCGGACGGACCCAGCACCATCAGCGGACTGCTCGATGCACGAGACACCCAGCTGATGATGGCTGGCCTACGCCTGCTCGGCAACGAGGTGCACGTCGTCGATCGCGACGTGGTCGGCAATGTCACCGTCAACGTGATTCCGCACTTCATGCGCGGCCCTGCCAGTATCGACGTCGGACTCGCGGGCACGGTCATGCGCTTCCTGCCTCCGCTCGCAGCGCTCGCGCACGGTGAGATCACCTTCGATGGCGACGCCCACGCGCGAAAGCGTCCGGTCGCAACCGTCATCGAGTCGCTCAAGGACCTCGGTGTGAAGATCTACGACCGCGGCACCGGACGCCTGCCCTTCATGATCGAGGCAACCGGCGAGGTCACGGGCGGCGAGGTCTGGGTCGACGCTTCCAAGTCCAGCCAGTTCATCTCCGCACTGCTGTTGAGTGCAGCGCGCTTCAACGCGGGTGTCACCGTCCACCATGTCGGCGATCCGGTGCCGAGCATGCCGCACATCGACATGACGATCGCGATGCTGGCCGAGCACGGCGTCATCGTCCGACGTGACGGTGACTCGGTCTGGCACGTCGATCCGCACGACATCGTCGCAATCGACCGACAGATCGAACCCGACCTGTCGAATGCCGGTCCGTTCCTCGCCGCAGCAATGGTGGCCGGCGGCTCCGTAACGATCGGCGACTGGCCCACCAGCACGACTCAGGCGGGCGATGCCCTCCGCGCCCTGCTGGCCCGGATGGGTGCCGAGGTCACGTGGTCGGATGCCGGCCTGACCGTCACCGGTTCCGGTGCGATCAACGGGATCGACGCGGATCTGTCGGAGGTCGGCGAACTGGCCCCGACGATCGCCGCACTCGCCGCACTCGCTGACTCCCCCAGCAACGTGACCGGGATCGCCCACCTGCGCGGCCACGAGACCGACCGGTTGGCGGCGCTGACGGCGGAGATCAACGGGCTCGGCGGCGATGTCGACGAGACCGATGATGGCCTCGCCATTCGCCCGCGCCCCATGCACGGCGGCACGTTCCACACCTACGGCGACCACCGGATGGCCACTGCCGGAGCGATCATCGGCCTGCGCGTGGCAGGCGTTCAGGTGGAGGACATCGCCACGACGGGCAAGACCATGCCGGAGTTCCCCCGGCGCTGGCAGGACATGCTCGACGCCGTCGACGGATCGGCCCCGACAGCGTGACCCGCAAGCACCACCTCCTCGACGAGGACGACGTTCGCGTCCGTCCGGGTCGAGGCAAGTCTCGGCCCCGCTCCAAGGAGCGACCCGAGCATGCCGAGGCGTTGAGCGGCACCGTCATGACCGTCGACCGCGGCCGGTTCACCGTCGAACTCGACGATGGAACCGACATGTATGCGATGAAGGCACGCGAACTCGGCCGCAAGGGCATTGTCGTCGGCGACCGCGTCGACATCGTCGGTGACGTGTCCGGCGACACGGATACGCAGGGGCGGATCGTCAGGCGGCAGGAGCGGACGTCGACCCTGCGGCGCACGGCAGACGACACTGATCCCGTTGAGCGCGTCGTGGTGGCCAATGCCACCAAGCTGGCCGTCGTCACCGCGACGATCCATCCTGAGCCGCGCACCGGACTCATCGACCGGGCCGTGGTGGCAGCGCTGGATGCCGGCATCGAGCCGCTGCTCATCCTGACCAAGACCGACCTCAAGCCTGCCGACGAACTCCTGGCGCTGTATGGCCCACTCGACCTGCCACTGTTCATGATCACGGGCAAGCGGGTTCCGGACGAGCTCCGCGCAGCGCTCGAGGGCGAGGCCACCGTCCTCGTTGGTCACTCCGGGGTCGGCAAGTCGACTCTCGTCAACAACCTGATCCCATCCGCCGAGCGCACGATCGGCCGGGTCAACACGGTGACCGGACGCGGGCGCCACACCTCGACGAGTGTCGTCGCCCTGCACCTGCCGACGGGCGGCATCATCATCGACACCCCCGGCATCCGGTCCTTCGGCCTCGCGCATGTCGACGTGGGCCGCGTCATCCAAGCCTTCCCCGACCTGGGTGCGCTCACCGAAGGTTGCCCCCGTGCGTGCTCGCACGACGAGCCCGACTGCGCATTGAGCAACCTCGACGATCTCGATGCCGACATCGACCGCACCAACCTGGCAACGCGGATCGACTCGCTGCGGCGGCTCATCAGGAGCCGCAGTGCGCCGGCCGAGGACGAATCGGCCTTCTAACCAGCGATCGGCTGGGCCTTGCTCATGATCGGCTCCCACACGGCCTTGGCGCCCGAGTCCCCCACCCGGAAGGTCCAGTAGAGCGCACCCACCGACGCGATGACCAGCACGATCGCGAGCAGGACCAGCCACATCGGGCGGGGCTTGTTCGCCGGGATGCCACGGTCGAAGAGCCAGAAGACGAGCACGAGCAGGAACAGGACTCCGGCGACGAGTGGCATGACATCGCCGAGGTCGACGTGCGGCTGCGGACTGCCGACGCGCCGGGCGAGCTGCTCGCCCGACTCCTTCGCCACGACGCATGCACCGGCTGCGACGAAGGCGACCAGCACGACGAGGGTGCCGAACCGCCGGGAGAAGCTGGAACGCACGGCCATCAGGATCGCGCCGAGTGCCGCGAGCGGCACGAGGACGACGGCCGCATGCACGACGAGGGCATGCACCGGGATGCCGCCGATGGTGTCCAGTAGTCCGCTCACGCCGCAACTCTATGCACGTTCACGGCGATATCGACTGCTCCCCCCGCGGGCGTTCCCGCCCGATAGGTTTCCTACGTGACCCATGACTCGCTGACAGCCGACCTCGACTTCGCCCTCGCCCTCGCCGATATCGCCGACATCATCTCGATGGCGAGCTTTCGCTCCGCCGACCTCGTCGTCGAGACCAAGCCCGATCTGTCCCCCGTGTCGGATGCGGACCGGGCGGTCGAGCAGGCGATCCGCGATGAGATCGCCCGTCAGCGGCCCGACGACTCCGTGCTCGGCGAGGAGTACGGCGAGGCTGGTGACGCCCGTCGCCGCTGGATCATCGATCCGATCGACGGCACGAAGAACTACGTCCGCGGTGTGCCCGTCTGGGCCACCCTCATCGCCCTGCTCATCGACGACGACATCGTGGTCGGCGTCGTGTCCGCACCGGCCCTGGCCCGCCGGTGGTGGGCTGCGACCGGCCACGGCGCCTTCGTCACCGGCCCCGGCAGCAACGGTCCGCGACGGCTGCAGGTGAGCGCAGTCGCCAGCCTCGCGGACGCTTCCTTCTCGTACTCCGATGCCATCGGCTGGGCCGAGCGTGGCGCGGGGCAGGGCCTCACCACCCTGCTCGAGAGCACGTGGCGGCAGCGGGCCTATGGCGACTTCTGGTCGCACATGATGGTCGCCGAGGGGGTCGTCGACATCGCTGCCGAACCGCAACTGGAGAGCTACGACATGGCCGCCCTCGTACCGATCGTCGAGGAGGCCGGCGGGCGGCTCACCGCGTATGACGGCGGCTCCGCCATCGGCGGCGGGTCAGCGCTATCGACCAACGGCGTGCTCCACCCCGAGCTCCTGGATCTGCTGCGCAACTGATTTCGCCGCAGTAGTGACATTTGGGGCAGACCACGGCAGCATGGGGCCAACTCGCGCTGTGGAGGTGCCCATGCAACTGTCCACGATCATCGCCGCCAAGGGCGGTTTCGTCGCCACGATCCAGCCCGATGCAACAGTTTCGGACCTGGTCGCGATGCTGTCCGAGCACGGGGTCGGTGCCATCGTGGTGTCGGTCGACGGCCGGATCATCGCCGGCATCGCATCAGAGCGCGATGTCGTGCGCGCGATCTCGGTCGGTGTCGAGGCGCTGCAGCAGCCCGTGTCCTCGATCATGACCACGCATGTGTACTGCGCGCCGCCCGAGGCCCACGTCGATGAGCTCATGCACATCATGACCGACAAGCGCGTGCGCCACATCCCCGTCACGGACCCCGACGGAGCGCTCCTGGGCATCGTCAGCATCGGCGACGTCGTCAAGTCACGCCTCGGCGAACTCGAGGGCGAGCGCGCCGCCCTGCTGGAGTACATCACCCAGGCCTGAGACCCCGCCGATCTTGAGGTTGGTGGCGTTTCG
>CAIVQM010000010.1 GCA_903908025.1 uncultured bacterium | reverse complement strand
CGCCCACTCCAGCCGGATGTCGGCCGTCGGACCCTGCTCAAACTTGAGCGCGCCCGCCTTGATGGTGTAGCCGCTCACGCCGCCCGGGAAGTACTCGCTCCCGGTGAAGCTGGTGAGCACCTCCGCGGCGGCTCTGCTGAACGTGCTGTGGCCCGAGATGTAGCCCTGGAACGCGGGGGTCACAAACGTCGGCTGCTGGTACGGAACCCAGTCCACCGCCAGAATCCACGTGACGCCGCCCACCTGGGTCTTCGGGTCGGCCGGATTGCCGGCCCATGCGTTGATCGCAACCATGCCGACGTGCCCAGCGAGCGAAGCATGGCGCTGGCCGGATGCGCTGGAGTCCTTCGTGATGACCTCGATCAGACCCGGGACGAGCGGCAGGCCGTCCCTGTCGTACGACGGACCGTTCGGGTCGCTCGACTGACCAAGCCCGCCCATGTACCGGATCATCGAGATTGGGCGGGCGCCGTCGTAGCGGCCCTTGAGCCCCCACGCCGCAATCGCGGCGTCGTGGACGGCGCCGTTCAGGGTCAGATAGAGCTTCACGTCCCACTGCAGCCGATCGACCCGGTCCCGCGCGCCGCCGATCCTGAGGTTCGGGTTGAGCTCGTCGGAGACGAGATTGGCCAGGACGTTCCAATGACCCGGCGGCGTCTCGGAGTTCGGACCGTCGGCCCAGAACTCCGCCATGACCCGGCCGAAGTCGCCCTGGAGCACGACATCGGACGCATACGGCTGGCCTGTGACCGGATTGACGACGCGTCCGTGGCCGTCGTTGGTCCCCAGCGTGTCCGCGCCCTGCGCACCTGGCGAGACGTCGAGGGTGACGCCGTCGGCCGGATCGAGCCGGCTGCTGAGCTGGATCACCTCGACAACCTGGTCCTTGAACGCCTGGTCCGTGGCCGGGTCGCCCAAATGCGGCGGCGGGCCCGGGTCGATGGGCGTCCCGGCGCCGGTGTCAGCGGCCAGGGCGAAACCCTTGACGTGACCCCAGTGCGGGCCTACGGCCTGCTGGACACCATTGGTGACCGGGATGCCGTTCTGCGAGATCATGAACGGGATCTGGAGCGGCTGCCAGCGGTTGGGGTCCGTCATCGTCGTGCCCGAACGGTTGACGACGAGCGGGACGTTCACCGGCTTGTAGCCGGGGGAGTTGTACCCAGTGGCCTCATTCGACCCGTCGCCCTTGCCGTACGTCAGCACCGCTGCCGCGATGGAGTTGCCGATCGCGGCCGGCGATGTGCCGCTCGTGGTGGTCTTGTTGACCGGGTAGCACAGCGAAGCCATCACAGCATCGAACTCGGACAACGACTGGTCGGCTCCGACGGCCTTTGCGTAGCGGGCCGACAGAACGCGGTATGCGGCGTAGCTGATCGCCTCGTCCTGGGCAGCGCCTGTGTCAGCCGCGCCCTGCTTCTCGGTGACCAGATAGCCGCGAGCCCCCGTCTCGTACACGGCCCATGCGTCCCACATTGCAACCGAGGTGTGGAACAGGTTCCGGGCATGAAGCGGGGGGTTGGGCAGCGCCCGGCGGATCGCGTCAAGCAGCGCCTCATCCCAGCGGCGGGCCACCGACCACTCGGGATGGTTCGCGGGCGGAGGGCATGCGGGCTTCTGCCCCCACGGCCGGACGGCCAGGAGCGCGACTGCGATCACGGCCGCCGCGGCGATGCCTGCGAGCGCGGCGGCCGTCCCCGGTGAAGGACGATTGCGGGACGTGTCTCAGGGCTCCTGCATAAGCAACAGTTGGTCTGCCGTCAGATCGGACCTCGTTGTCGCCGTGCCGTCCGGCCAGTCGACGGTGACGCTGGTCACATGGTCGGCAGATCCCAATCCAAAATACGCCTCGTTTGGCGATCCGGAAAGATAGCTGTCTCCACCGATCAGCTGCTTCACCCATCGATGCCCGCCGGCGATGACCGTGACTCTGGCCCCAACGATGGTGTGCCCTACGGTGGGCTCAGCAACAACGGTCAACCAGTGGCCCCGCGGGTCGCTCCGGTTCTCGAGCAACTTGAAGTCCTGGTTGACCTGGGTCACAAACAGGTCCGGCCGGCCATCCCTGTTGTAGTCGAAGGCAATGGCGGCGCGCTGGTCGCCGGTGATGTCGCATCCGTTGTTCGTTGACGGGATGAACGTCCCTGCGCCGGTCCCCTCGTACACGTGGGCCCGGTCGTTCAGGAGCGTGAGGCTGACGAACCGGGTCACGGCGTCCATGCCTTGCGCAACGAACAGATCGGCATTGCCGTCGAGGTTGAGGTCGGTGATGACCGTGCCCCAGCCCCAGCCTGCATCGCGAACGCCGGCCGCTGGCGCGTCGTCGACATAGGTGATCCCGCCGCCCGGACGAAGCCTCGGGCGCAGCAGTCCGTTGGGTGCCCCACCGAACTTCTTCTCGGGATCCGAGATGGAGGTGATGTAGAGGGACGGGATGCCGGTGCCCTCGAAGTCTGCGAGCGCCACCCCCATGCCGGAGCGCACATCGACAGCCAGGCCGGACTCGGCTGTCGCATCGCGAAACGTTCCGTGGTCGTTGAGGAAGAGCGTCTCGGGCGCGCCGTCCGTGGCGACGTACAGGTCGGGCCAGGCGTCGCCATTCAGATCGGCGAAGATTGGCTGGAAGCTGCCCGTGCTGAGACCCACCCCGGTCTGGTCGGTGACGTCCTCGAACCGGAAGCCGCCGAGGTTCTTGAACAGCAAGTTGCGCGAACCGTTGTTTTCGCTCTCCCACTGCCTGCCGACCCAGTAGGTCACGTAGATGTCCGGCAGGCCGTCACGGTTGTAGTCGGCGATGCCCAGGCCTCCCACCATCGAACCGATCGGCAGGAAGCCGGACCCTGGGGTGACGTCCTTGAAGGTGCCGTCCCCAAGGTTCTGGTAGATCCGGGACGGCTGGAGCTTGACGCCCTCTTTCGCGTCGTTGGCCGCGACCAGGTCCAGAAGTCCGTCGTTGTTCAAGTCGACGAACTGGGCGGCCCGACTGCCGGTGAATCCGCCGAGGCCGGCCGCTTGGGTCACGTCCGTGAAACCCTCGTGGGTCGCGGAATGGTCATTGTGGTAGAGACGACTCTCATGGCCGGCCTGGCCCAGCAGATAGAGGTCAACGTTCCCATCACGGTCGTAGTCCCCGGCCGCTACGCCATTGCCCGTATTCCCCTGGAGCAAGACCGCCATGTCGTTGCCGTCGATGACGACATCGCCGAGGTCGCCTCGAAACGCGATCCCGACGTTTGCTGTGACATCTGCGCACGCAATGGCCGGGCTCGGGGGGATGGACGCGGCAGCCATGTTGCCGGTGAGGATCACCATGATGGCCGCAATGCCAAGCGCGGCGCTCCGGAGTTGGAGGCTTGGGCGATTCCCGGCGGCGCTCGAACTGCCATCACGGGTTGCGTCAGTAGCCGGACGGTTCCGGAACACCAGATAGGCACTGAACGTGAGGAGGAACACCAGCACGCCGACCGCGGGGCTGAGCCAGCCGGGATCGCGGGACGCACCCAGCGGACCCGACGTGGCATTGACTCCCGTCCGGGCGACCGCGGCGACGGAGTCGAGCGCGAGCAGAACCTGTGCCGCAATTGCCGCCCCGAGGGATATCCACCCAACGGGACTGCCTGCCCGCGCACGACGGACAAGCCTTGCTGCAGACAGCGCAAGCAGCAACAGCAAGGCGACTGCAAGCGCGACTCGGGGCCAATTGGAATTGATCAGCGCAGGGACAAGGCTGCCGGCCGCAGCTGGCCCAAGTGTGGCGGCCAGAACGAACCCGGCAATGGGCACGACCTGGGCCAGAACCTGGAACACGATCACGGCGAGGAGTGGGCGCGCCCTCGTAGCCGCCTGGCTTGATGCTTCGTGGGCGTCGAGCAACTCGGGGATCAGCCCCGTG
>CAIVQM010000009.1 GCA_903908025.1 uncultured bacterium | reverse complement strand
TCTTCTGGCCCTCGATGCGCGCGGGGTTGACACTGTTGACGAGCTCGACCGGGTAGTCGACCGCGAGCTTGCGCGCGAGTTCGAGGCAGTCGTCGAAGTTGCCCTCGACCTGGAGCAGTCGCGCTCCGTGCACGATCGCCTGCGCCAGCTTGCCCATCGCGATCTTGCCCTGCGGCACGAGCACCGCGCATGTCATGCCGGCCTTGCTCGCATACGCGGCCGCACTGGCAGACGTGTTGCCCGTCGACGCGCAGATGACGGCCTTCGCCCCAGCCTCTGCCGCCTTGGAGATCGCCATCGTCATGCCACGGTCCTTGAAGGACCCCGTCGGGTTGGCGCCGTCGTACTTCAGCCACACCTCGACGCCGAGCCGTTCGCTCAGGACACAGGCGTAGACAAGTGGTGTGCCGCCCTCGCGCAGTGAGACGACCGGTGTCGCATCGGACACGGGCAGACGGTCGCGGTACTCCTCGATCAGGCCACGCCACACATGAGCCATGACTACGCCCCCGCCTCGCCCTCGACCCGCATGACACCGAGCACCTGCCGGACCGTGTCGAGCCCGCTGAGCTGCTCCACCGTCTTGCGCAGCGCGGCATCACTGGCCCGATGCGTGCGCACGATCAGGCCGGCCTCGTCGTCGTGACCGTCCTGCCGAACGACCTGGATGCTGACGCCGTTGTCGGAGAAGGCAGACGCGATGCTCGCAAGGACGCCGGGACGATCGGCCACCGACAGGTTCACGTAGTAGCGCGTCGACGCATCGCCGATCGGTAGCACGGGAAGGTTGTTGTAGGTGCTCTCCCCTGGCCCGAGGCCACCGCTGACGCGGTTGCGGGCCGCCGTCACAAGATCGCCCATCACGGCCGAAGCGGTTGGGTCGCCTCCCGCACCGCGGCCGTAGAACATCATCTGCCCGGCCGACTCGGCCTCGATGAAGACCGCGTTGAACGATCCGCGCACTGCCGCAAGGGGGTGGCTGCGCGGCAGCATCGTCGGGTGCACGCGCACGATCACGCCGTCGTCCGTGCGCTCGGCCACCGCGAGCAACTTGATGACGAAGCCCATCTGCTGAGCAGCGCGGACGTCGCCGGAGGTGACGTGCGAAATGCCCTCGCAGTAGACGTCGTCCAGGGTGACCCGGGTGTGGAAGGCAAGTTCGGCGAGGATCGCGGCCTTCGCGGCCGCATCGTGGCCGTCGATGTCGAGCGACGGGTCGGCCTCGAGGTAGCCGAGGGACATCGCCTCTTCAAAGACGTCGGAGTACTCGACCCCTTCCTCATCCATCTTGGTCAGCATGAAGTTGGTCGACCCGTTGACGATGCCGAGCACCTTGGTGACCCGGTCCCCCGCGAGTGACTCACGAAGCGGGCGCAGCAGCGGGATCGCACCCGCAACCGCGGCCTCGAAGTAGAGGTCAACTCCGTTGCGGCCAGCCGCCTCGTAGAGGGTGGCTCCGTCGGCCGCGAGGAGGGCCTTGTTGGCGGTGACCACGCTGGAGCCGGCGGCCATGGCCTCCAGGATCAGCGTGCGCGCGGGCTCGATGCCGCCCATGACCTCGACGACGATGTCGACGCCGCTGCCGGCTACCGCATGGGCGTCGCCCGTGATGAGCTCGGCCGGGATGCCGGGCCGGTCCTTGGCCACGTCGCGCACGGCCACGGCCGTCAGCACGACCGGGACACCCACCCGCTCCTCGAGGTCGCGGGCGCTCTCGATGAGCAGCCGGGCCACGGAGGCGCCGACCGTCCCGCCCCCGAGCAGGGCGACGGTCAGGGGTCGGCCGAGGTCAGCGGACGACATGGGGGCTCCGGTCGAGGAAGTTCACGGGGCACAGCCTCTCAGGTCCGCGGCGGCCCCCGCCAACCCGGCTGGCGGCTCGCGCGCCTCCACGGAATAGTTCCGCCTGCACGGGACCATGTGCGCAGTCCGGCGAGACCGTCGCCCCAACGGAGGTACTGAGATGAACAGCGCTGCTCGTAAGTTGATTGCCGAGTTCGTCGGCACCTTCCTGCTCGTCTTCCTCGCCGTCGGCGCAGCCGTGTTCGGCATCGGCGCCAAGGTCGGCGTCGACGGCGCCGGACCCGGCAACGGCGTCGTCGGCGTCGCCCTGGCCTTCGGCCTGGTCCTGCTCGCCATCGCCTACGCCTTCGGCCCCGTCTCCGGCGCCCACGTCAACCCCGCCGTCACCCTGGCCATGCTCCTGGGCCGGCGCATGCCCACCAACGAAGCCGTCGGCTACTGGATCGCCCAGTTCCTCGGCGCCATCCTCGGCGCCGCCGTCCTGAAACTGTTCGTCTCCTCCTTCGGCGTCACCGACTACACCGGCGCCCTGGGCACCAACGCCTACGACAACGGCGCCATCAACATGGCCGGCGCCTTCGTCCTGGAGATCCTGCTCACCGCCGCGTTCGTCCTGGTCATCCTGCTGGTCACCGAACGCGTCGCCGCCCCCGGCTTCGCCGGCATCGCCATCGGCCTGGCCCTCACCGTCGTCCACCTCGTCGGCATCCCGCTGGACGGCACCAGCGTCAACCCCGCCCGCTCCTTCGGCCCCGCCCTGTTCGCCGGCGGCGACGCCCTGGGCCAGGTCTGGCTGTTCCTCCTCGCCCCCCTCGTCGGCGCCGTCGT
>CAIVQM010000008.1 GCA_903908025.1 uncultured bacterium | reverse complement strand
CTCGCTGGCGAGCAGCCACGCATCGACGGCGTCGACGAACTCGGGGTCGCGCTGCCGGAGGTTGCCATAGGTCACTCGACGGCTTCGGGTCGCCATGTTGAAGGCGAACTGAGCGATCTCCTGACGCCCGTACTGCCCGATCTGCTCAAACCACTCCATGCTCGCCTGGGCAGATCGCTGCGTGCTCTCGATGACGGGTCCGCGTTCCGCATCGTAGGCGGCCAGCGCCGAGGCGACATCCGGCTGCTCAAGGACGCACGCGGCGAGGGCGAGGGAGTCCTCCATTGCGAGCTTGGTCCCGGAGCCGATTGAGAAGTGAGCAGTGTGCGCTGCGTCGCCCAGGAGAGCCATGTTCCTGTGGACGAGGGTCTGGTTTCGGATCGTCCGAAACGAGATCCACTTGCTGTTGTTGGCGATGAGTGATCCGCCATCCAGATCATCGCCGAAGATCTCTGCCAATCGCGAGATGCTCGCCTCGTCGCTGACTCCCGGAGGGAGGCTCGCCGCATCGACGGCGTCGAATCCAGCGGCGCGCCAGACGTCCTCGTGCATCTCCACGATGAAGGTGCTGCTGTGCGCGTCCATGGGGTACGCGTGCACCTGTATGACGCCCCACGGCGTGTTCCTGACGAAGAACTTGAAGGCATCGTAGACGGTGTCGGTCCCGAGCCAGATGTACTTGCAGAGCCGCGGGTCGATGGTCGTCCCGAACTCCTGCGCATATGCCTCGCGTATAGGGGAGTTGATTCCGTCGCACACGACGACTAGGTCGTACTCGTCCATCAGATCTTCCACGGGAGGTGCGATGGTCTCGAAACGGACGTCCACCCCATGAGCGAGCGCTCGCCTCTGCAGGACCCTGAGCAGGTCCACTCGGCTCATCGCCGCGAAGCCATTACCACTCACGGTGGCCTGCTCGCCATCGAGCCAGATGTCGATGTCGTCCCAGTAGGCGAACGAGCGCCCCATGTCGTCGAAGGCCGACCGGTCTGATGCCTTGATGCCGCTGAGCGTCTGCTCACTGAAGACGACACCGAAGCCGAAGGTGTCGTCCGGCGCATTGCGCTCCCAGACGGTCAGCTCGGCTGTCGGATCGACCTGCTTCACGAGACTTGAGAAGTAGAGGCCGCCGGGACCTCCACCCACCACAGCAATGCGCACGACGGCCCTCCAGGGTGATAGCAGCAAGAACTAGACCATAGCGTAAATACGCCGTTCGTCAAGAGGCCGCTAGATGTATTTCGCCTTATTTTTCAGGACTTCTCTTGGTCAACACCGTTGACCTGTGCCACGACATCCCGTACGGTGCCCGAGTGGACACCCTCTTGCCCAGCCACCACCTCGATACGTTCGCGCGCGACGCGCTTCCGCCCGCCGACCTCTGGCCGGAGATCTTGCCGGGCATCACGGCCGGCTACCCGGATCTCCTGAACGCGAGCGAGGCACTCCTCGACGGAGCGCTCGCCGCGCATGGCCCTGATCGCCCGTGCGTGCACGCCGAGGACGCCGTGTGGACGTACGGCGAACTGCACAGCATCACCACGCGCATCGCCCGCGTCCTCGTCGACGCCGGCGTTCAACCGGGCAACCGGGTGCTCCTGCGTTCCCCAAATGGCGCCTGGCTGATGGCCACGTGGCTTGCCGTCCTGCGGGTCGGCGGCATTGCAGTGACCACGATGCCGCTGCTCCGCAAGCCCGAACTGGACCCAATCATCGCGATCGCACAGGTGCAGTTCGCGGTGGTGGACCACAGATCACTCGAAGCATGGATGGGGGTCGAGTTCACCGGGACGACCATCATCAGCGGCGGCGAGGGCGAGTCCACGCTGCAGAGCCGAGTCGCTGACGCGGAGCCCTTGCTGGAGCCCACGTCGACGAGCAAGCACGACGTCGCGCTGATCGCCTTCACCTCCGGAACGACCGGTGGACCCAAGGCCACTCTCCACTTCCATGGCGATGTCCTCGCCATCGCAGACACCTTCAGCGCGAATCTCGTGCGCCCCACACCCGGCGACGTGTTCGCCGGCAGCGCACCTGTGGCGTTCACCTTCGGGCTTGGGGCCTCGTTCGTCTTCCCGCTCCGGGCCGGAGCGCAGACCGTACTGCTGGAGCGGGCCACTCCAGCAGGTCTTGCGGAGACTGTGGGACGCCTGGGCGTCACCGTCCTGTTCACCGCTCCCACGGCCTATCGAGCGATCCTCGCCTCACTCGACGACTTCGACCTTACGTCTCTGCGGCGGTGCGTTTCCGCTGGTGAGATGCTGCCGGCGAGCACCTGGCGCCAGTGGCACGACGCTACGGGGATCAGGCTCATCGACGGCATCGGCGCCACAGAGATGCTGCACATCTTCATCTCTGCGGCAGACGAGGACAGCCAGCCCGGCTATACGGGACGCGCAGTACCCGGGTACGAGGCGGCCGTACTGGACGAACACCTCCTGCCCCTCCCGCCGGGCGTTCCGGGCCGGCTCGCGGTCAAGGGCCCCACGGGCTGCCGCTACCTCCGCGGCGACCGGCAGTCGACCTATGTGCAGGGCGGGTGGAACATCACCGGCGACGTGTATGAGATGGATGCCGACGGACGCTTCCGCTATCTGGCTCGCGCGGACGACATGATCATCTCCTCGGGGTACAACATCGCCGCGCCCGAGGTCGAGACCGCACTGCTCGAGCATCCGCGGGTAGTCGAGGCTGCGGTGATCGGCGTGCCGGATCCGGATCGTGGAGCGATCGTCAAGGCCCACCTCGTCATCGCCGGTGGGGCTCCGTCGGACGAGGCAGAGGCGCGAGCACTGACGAGGGAGCTTCAGGACCATGTCAAGGCCACGATCGCGCCCTACAAGTACCCACGCGAGATCGCCTTCGTGGAAGCCCTCCCCAAGACGGCAACAGGCAAGCTACAGCGCAAGCAGTTGAAGGAGGGTCCATGACGGCAGGTGGTCCCATCACCGGCGCGTCGATCGTCGTCCACCGACGCCTTGAGTGGGCCGAGACGGACGCCGCAGGCCACAACCACTTCACTGCGGCATTCCGCTGGATGGAGGAGGCAGAGCACCAGCTGTGGAGGTGCCTCGGCCTGCCGGCGGACTTCACCGAGCGGCTCCCGCGGGTGAAGGTCGAGATGGAGTACACCTCCCGCATCGTCTTCGGCGATGAGCTGACGGTTACCGTGCGAGTGGGCGCAGTGGGCCGCGCCTCGTGCGAGTTCCTCGTCGCTGTAGACAAGTCAGACGGCGAGCGCGCCGCGACGGGGCGCTATGTCGTCGTACATGTCTCGGACACTGCATCCGGCAGCACACCGTGGCCAGACGACCTGCGAACCGCCCTGCTGGCTGGCACAACCTGGACGGTTACCCCTCGCATCTTGGAGTCGTGACTACGGGGGGCAGTCGGAACCCCGCCGGCACCGCCCGCTCACGGCACTGGGGGCTCATACCGCCCTAGTACGCCCCGCGGAGAAGCGCACCTGCCCCCGGAACGTAGGTCTTCAACCCCATCTCCTTGAGCAGGAAGTACGTGGTGGCGATGGCGGCCGAGATCACGGGCTTGCCGATGGCGTCCTGCACCACCTGCACCGCTTCGAGGGACGGCATCTGCACGCAAGCGGACAGGATGACGACATCCGCCTCGGAATGGTCCAGATCGTGGATGATCCTCGTGAGATTCATCGGATCCTGTGCGCCTACTTCGAGGTTGTTGGGGATCTCGAGCGCGACGTAGTCGGTCACCTCGAACCCTTGGTGCTCGATGTACTCGACGACCTTCTTGGTCAGCGGGAGCATGTAGGGCGTGATGATGGCGACCTTCGCGGCCCCCATCAGATGCAGGGCGTCGATGAGCGCACCGGCGCTCGTGACGACCGACGCGGGGCTTCCTTCCTCTGCGGTGATCCTGCTCAGCCGCTCCTGCGAGGTGCAGTGGTAGCCCAGCCCACGGGACATGATGGCCACGAGGCAGGCATAGCCCATGACGTCGACCGCCGCGTCCGACAGCTCGACGGCGCACCGGTCCGAGTCGTTGTCCATCGCGACGAGCTGCTCGGGGGTGACCTCTTTCATGCGCATGCGCGATGAGTGGAAGGTGAATCGCTCAGGCTCAACCGACTCCCGGGCGCGCAGCATCGCCGGGATCTCCGTCTCCATCGTCACGTTCGAGCTCGGCACAATGAGGCCCACTCGGTAGGTCGTCTTGCTCATGGTCCGACCTCGATCACCGGGTTGCTCAGGGTCCCGATGGCGTCGATCGTGCAGGCCACGACGTCGCCTGGCTTGAGGAACTTCGGCGGGTTCATGGCAGCGCCCACGCCCTGCGGGGAACCCGTGGCGATGACGTCGCCCGCCTCGAGGGTCACGCCCGAGCTGATGTCCTGGATGAGCGTCGGGATCTTGAACAGCATGTGCTTTGCGCTGCCGTTCTGCCGCGGATCCCCGTTCACGGTGAGGGACAGCTGCACGGTGTGCGGGTCCGTGAGCTCATCCGCGGTGACGATCATTGGGCCGAACGGCGCGTAGCTATCCTGCCCCTTGGAGAAGAACCACTGGCCCGAACGGCGCTGATCGCGCGCGCTGATGTCATTCACGATGCTGTAGCCGAAGACGTAGTCGTACGCGTCGGCCTCGGCCACGTTGCGAGCGTCTGTGCCCATGACAACCGCTAGCTCGCACTCCCAGTCCAACTGCTGCGTCGTGGAGGAGTTCAACTGGATCGGCTCGCCGGGCCCGACCACTGCCGTCGAGGGCTTGCTGAACAGGACCGGCCGAGTCGGCAGTTCCTTGTCGGTGTCCAGGGTGCGGCTGGACTCCTCGACGTGCTCGACGTAGTTCAGGCCGACGCCGACAATCTTCCCCGGACGATGGGGAGCCCTGATCGTAACGCTTGAGAGGCTGTAGCAATGCTCCGTTGGCCACACCGACGTTGACGAAACCACGGAGGCGACCTGCGCATGCAGTCCCTTGCCGGCCCGGATGTAGGTCAGCATGTCGGCAGGAACCTCGACTTGTCCCTTCAGGGCAGAGCTGAGGTCAACGACCGTGTCATTCGCAGTCAGAAGGCCCAGGCGGGTCGGTGATGACGCATCGCTGCGGAAGGAGACGAGACGCATGTGGTGAGCTCCTGATGTTGAGGGCGGGCTACAGGGATTCAGGGTCGGGCGGCGAAGCTGGAAGAGCCTCCGGATCGTGGAGGACCACGCGGCCCTGAGGACTTCGGTTGACGTGCAACTGGAAGATGTCAAAGCGGTTGTAGTGGCCGGTGATGTCATGCATCTGCTTCGGCTGGATGCACTTGGTGATGTCGATATCTGCGTAGGTGATGCCCTCGACGTCGATGAGCGGCTCGCTGATGAGGCGGCCGTCGGGACCGAAGATGCCGCTGAACGCGGAGTGCTTGCGCTCGAGCATTCGGCGGGCCTCGTCATTGTGGGCCACCGCTTCCACGATCTCGGGGGTGATCGCCGCGCACGAGACCACGGTGAAGACCTTACCCTCGAACGAGTGTGCCGCTGAGCGGACTCTGATGGCCTCGACCATGTCGTAGTCCTCGGGCGCCGTCGGCAATGCGATGTAGTTCGCGGTGTGGACGTTCTCGCCTTGGGCGAGCAGGGCGAAGCGCGCGAGAGTGTTGGTGTTCTCGCCGCAGGCGAGGCCGCCGAGGCGCCCGATGCTCGTCTCGTAAACGCGTAG
>CAIVQM010000007.1 GCA_903908025.1 uncultured bacterium | reverse complement strand
TGGATCGCTGTGGCGCTCACGGCTGAGGCGATCGCCGCTTGGTGGGTGGTCGGTGGACTGCTGCGTGACTGGACGCAGGCTTCAGCGGCCCGTGAACGGCTGTCGCGATCACTCGCGGCCGAGCAGCAGATGAACGAACTCCTCGCTGAAGCGGAACGTGATCGATTCGGAAGCTATGGCCAGGTGGTGGCCGTCCAGATCGAGGAACCGCTGGTTCGCCTCGTCAATCGTGCGGACGACCTGGGCGGTGTCGAACTCGCCGATGCCATCGACACGATGATCATCACGGTCATGCGACCGTTGGCGCACCTGATCCACCCGGTATCGGTCCGCACGGGACTGATCCCGGCTGTGCGGGCGCTCGGACCGCATATCGCGGTCGTTGCCGAGGCCGGCGTCATCGCCGACGATGCTGCCGGGCGACTCCTCGATGAGGATGTCCGCCTGCAGGTATACCGGTGGATCCGCTTCCTGCGGCCGAGCGCTGGTGCAGTCACGTTGACGATGTTGGTAGGCGACGGCTCGTTTCACGTGGCCGGCACCGGAGTCGCTGAGGCCCGACCACTCGATCCGATGCAGCGGGTCGCGGGCCTGCGCCTCGACTCCGCGACGGTTCTTCGTGTCCCCCTGCGTGGTGCACCTCCGCAGCCGGCGTTCGATGAGGCCCCCCGCAGTGCAGCACCGAGGCGACGTGGTCTGTCAATCCAGCTTCTGGGCACGAGCCCGGTCGTCGACTTGCGACTGGCTGCAGTCATCACCGTTGTCACGGCCCCTGCCCAGTTCTTCCTGTCTTCCTTCGATGCGAGTGGGGCTCGGCTCCTGTCGGTGATCGCGGCGATGGTGGTGTCGATGGTGGCTGCGCTCGCACTCAATCGCATCCCGGTGCCTCGTACCGGTGCGGCGCGCGGCTGGTGGGCCGTCGGGGCATGGGTCGGCATTGGCCTCGCCTCGGGTGTCACGACTCTCATCGTCACTGCTGGGTCGGTGCAGGAGCCTGTGACCCGCGCGATCGCCGTGTCGCTGCTGATTCGCGGGACGATCCGCTACGCCCTGCCGGGGCTACTGTTCCAGCTGGCCCGTGGGCTGGCCGGTAGGGCGGCCGATGACACGACGCTGCTGAGCGCATCGCTCGCCACTGTGCGCGAGCGGCGCACCGAGTTGCTGTCGAATGCCGAGAGCACGGAGCGGTTTCTCTCGGAGAGCCTGCATCGAACGGTGCAGGGACGCCTGTCCGCGATTTCGCTGCTACTTCGTCTTGAGCGACGGGAGGAGGCGGTGGCGGAACTGAACGTCCTGTGCCGCGAGACCATCCCCGACCTGCTGCAGCGGCTGATGCTCGCTGACGTGATGTCCGGCGGGGCAATCCCCCTCATGCAGGCCGGCGACCTCGGGCTCGAGATCACCGATCGCGTCGACTGGCCGGCCCTGCGCCGCCAGGATCCGGTCACTGCGAGGGAGCTGCGGCGGGTGGTTGACGAATGCGCGGTCAACGCTCGACGCCATGGTCAGGCAAAGTCGATGCGCGTCTATCTCACTCGCGAGGCTGGACGCATGACCCTGCACTGCGACGATGACGGCATCGGGATCAACGGTGAGCTCGTCGGAGGGCTGGGATCTCGACTCTTCGACGAGGTGTGCTCCCTGCATCGAGGGAGGTGGGCCCTCAGCCAGGCGAATGTCGGTGCTCGGTTCGAACTGACGCTGGAGGCCTGACCGCTAGTAGCGGAGACAGCCCGGGCGGGCATTGAAGGTCGCATGTCCGTCGCGACTCCCGTTGGCCTGCTCAAGGTCGTCGTCCGTGAGCACACCGGTCCCCGCAGTGGCGAGGATGTCCCCGGATTCGATGATGTATCCGTGCTCGGCAGCAATGCTCAGTGCATCGCTCATGCTCGCTGCAGCGTCCATGGACTCCGCGAAGGCCGTATCGGACGTGTACCTCTCGGCGTAGGCGCGCGCGGCTGTTCGCTTCATTCTCTGCGTCCCCCGCTTCGTATGTGTCGCCATTGTCTGTCTGTGGCGTCTCTTCACACATGCTGCACCGCGAGATGCGAGTCCCGCCACCGTGGTAGCACGGTGCCGGGGCCTACTACCGTCGGCGCTTCAGCAGTTCACCGTGCCTTGGCACGCGGTGATGGGCACGATGCCCCCAGATACGGCCTCGAGGTCGGCATCCGACAAGTTTCTCTGGATGGATGCAGCCGCGAGTTCGCCGGTCGTGAGATCGAAGCCGTGCTTGGCTGCGATCCGCTGGGCGTCGTCAGCGTTGGCGGCGGCACCGAGTGCCGCTGCGAACGCGGGGTCGCTGGCGAGTCGTGCGACGAGTGCATCGATCTGGTCCTGTGACATGGAGCCTCCGGTCGGTCTACTCGGCGGGATAGTCGTTGCTGTGATCGCCGGCGATTCCGGCCGCTCCATGGGTGGTGGTGAAGATCGGAGCGTTGCTCAGGCGCTCCACCAGGGCATCCCACTGCTGCTGCGTGTTCATGTACTGGGGGCTCCTCTGGCCTGCTCGTGAGCCACGAATGCTAGTGCGCGTCTCGGCGAAGGGGCCACCATGCCGTCGTGGCCCCGAGCGGCAGGGCTGGTTTGCGTTTCCGGCCGCGTCAGTTAACGTGGTTTCATGCAGTCAAACAACCCAGTCCTGTCCCGGTACGAGAAGAAGGACAAGTCCGGCTTCGCCTACAACGAGGGCGTCTCGGCGTACTCGCAGGCGGCCGCCGGCGGCGCCGGCGCAGCCGATGTCGATGCGGCCTTCCAGCAGGTCACGGCCGGCGGCGGCGCCCGCCTCACCATCAACGACGTCATCGTCAAGACCTTCCTGGTCTTTGCGATCACCGTCGTCTTCGCCGTTGTCGGCTGGAACACCGTCGAGTCGATGCCGTGGCTCCTGTGGGTCGGCATGCTCGGCGGCCTGGCCCTGGGCTTCGTCAACGCCCTCAAGAAGGTGCCTTCGCCGCCGCTGATCCTGCTCTACGGAGTGCTCCAGGGGATCATGCTGGGCGGCATCAGCAAGTGGTACGGCGAGTACGCCGCGGGCAACGGCTGGAACGACATCGTCCTGCAGGCCGTCGTCGCGACGATGACCACCTTCGGCGTGATGCTCGCGCTGTACCTGACCGGCATCGTGAAGGTGAACAAGAAGTTCGTGAGCGTCCTGATCGTCGCCGCGGTGTCCTACATGGTGCTCGGTATCGGATCGCTGATCTGGTCGATGTTCGGCGGCGGTGGCGGCTGGGGTATCTACGGCACCGGCTTCGGTCCGTGGGTGGCCATCTTCGGCGTGCTGATCGCGGCGTTCTTCCTGCTGCTCGACTTCGAGGCGATCAGCCAGGGCATCAAGCTCGGTGCGCCGGAGCGGGAGTCGTGGCGGATGGCCTTCGGGCTGCTCGTCACCCTGATCTGGCTGTACCTCGAGTTCCTGCGCCTGCTGGCGATCTTCTCTCGAAACTAGGCGTAGCGGGGTCTTTGCCTTAGAATCACAGGTTATGGATGATAATGACCTGCGGATTCTCGGTATCCTGAGCGCAAGCGGTAGGGCGAGCTTCTCCGAACTGGCCGAGCAGATCGGCCTATCCGGCCCGTCCACCGCCGATCGGGTGCGACGACTGGAGGAACGCGGAGTCATCCGTGGCTACGCGGCCCTGGTCGATCCGGTCGCCCTTGGCCTCGACCTGACGGCGTTCGTCTCCGTGACGTTGGCGAACCTGGATGCGCGCGAGGGCTTCCTCGCTGCCCTCGCCACGTATCCCGAAGTGGTCGAGTGCCATCACCTGGCCGGGGACGACGACTACCTGCTGAAGGTCCACGTCGCCGGCACGAGCGGGCTCGAGTCCTTCGTGACCGACCGGCTCAAGTCGCTACCGGGGATCTCGCGCACTCGCACAACGGTCGTGCTGTCCACGGCGCTTGCGCGTCCGCTGTCGCCGGCGACGTGATAACCGATGGGCCCCAGTACCGGGTTGTTCGCCCGGATGTTCGTCATCGGGATCCTCGTCGCCGCGCCCGTTGGGGCGATGGGGATTCTGTGCATTCAGAGAGTGCTGGCGCACGGCTGGCGAGCCGGACTGGCCACGGGCGCGGGGATCGCCACGGCCGACGCCGTATATGCCGCTCTCGCTGCCTTTGGCATCACCGCCGTGTCAGCGTGGATGATCGCGTACCAAGCGCCGCTGCGCATCGTGGGCGGCATTGCGCTGCTATGGCTCGGTTGGCGGGCGATCAGGACCCCACCCGCGCGCGATGCCGCCTTGGCGGGTGACTCCTCTCGCCTTGGCTCGCTCTATTCAAGTGCGGTCGGTCTCACCCTCACCAACCCGCTGACGATCATGGCTTTCGCGGCGATCTTCGCTGGCGCCGGACTCGTGGCTCAGCCGGGGATGGGCAGTGCGGTCATCGTCACGCTGGGCGTGGGATGCGGCTCGCTGGCCTGGTGGCTCACGCTGTCGACGGGGGTGTGGGCAGTGCGACATGCGATCAGTGACCGGGCGATGGTCATCGTGAACCGCGTCTCCGGCGGGCTGCTCATGGCTTTCGGTGTTCTCGCCATCCTGAGCGGAGTGCGTGGCTGATCCGTAGCGCCCGGCTGCTGCTGGGGGAGTCGGCAGCTAGGGGAGCGCGCGACGCAGGGTGACGAGCGCGTCGAGCACGGGACTCGGGTCGGATGCCTCTGATGCATGCGCGGCATTGAGGTAGTCGCGGCCGAGGACGGCGATCATCGCGCCGAGTCCTTGAGGTCCGAGCATCGGGATCCGTGCGTCGGCCGGGATGTCATCGGTGAGGAGGCGCGTCTGCGCGAGGAGGAGCTGTGCTGCCTGCTCGCAGTCGGCAGTTGCCGTCGCTGCTCGGTCGAGCGGCATCGAGGTGAGCCGGTCGACAATGCGACGCAACTCCCGCTCGATTTCGTACAACTCGTCGGATGTCATGCCTTGCGCCTCAGGAATCCGCGGACGGCCTCGCGCGCGTTGTCGCGGATCTCGGGGCCGTGAGTGAAGGCCGCAACCTGGTAGTCGAGTTCGCCCAGGACGTGCGCGGACTGCTTGTTCTGGCGAGCCGATGTGCACACGACCGCGAGCGGCCAGCTCATCCGCCAGCCCATGTTGAAGATCGCGTCGCCGGTGATCAGGACACCGGAGGACTCGTGCAGCAGGGACACATGGCCCGGGGTGTGACCCGGTGTGTGCAGGACGCGTAGGCCGCCGGCGACATCAAGCACCTGCCCATCGACGAGTTCGGTGACGACCGGGACGCTGGTGAACGAGGCCATCGGACCGCGACTGAGCAGCCGTCCCATCGTCGATTGCGCCCCCGGTGCGTTCATGCCCGCCTGGATGAACGGAACGTCGTCGACGTGGATCTCCACGCCCGTCGCGGGTGAGGCGTCGAGCATCTCCTTGGCTCCTCCGGCATGGTCGCCGTGCGCGTGGGTCAGGATGATTCGGGTCACGTCGGAGGGTCGCTTGCCGATCCCGGCGAGCCCCTCGACGATCCGCGGCGGAGCCTTCTTGAGCCCGCAGTCGACCAGCGTGACCTGGCCGTCGTCGTCGACGAAGGCGAAGGAGTTGATGTAGTCGCCCATCGTGGGAATACGGAAGACACCGGGGGCGAGGGATATGACGGGGGCAGCCACGCTGCCAGCGTACGGCGATAGTGTCGCGGAATGCAGGTACACGACTCCGTCCTCGATCTCATCGGCAACACCCCGCTGGTGCGGCTCCGCAGCGTGACCAAGGGGGCCATTCCCGAGCCCGGCCCGCTGGTGCTGGCCAAGGTCGAGTACCTGAACCCGGGCGGCTCGGTCAAGGACCGGATCGCGGTGCGCATGGTCGATGCGGCTGAGCGCGACGGCCTGCTGAAGCCGGGCGGAACTATCGTCGAGCCGACCAGCGGCACCACCGGGATCGGCCTCGCGCTCGTGGCCCAGCAGCGTGGCTACAAGACGGTCTTCGTGTGCCCGGACAAGGTCAGCGAGGACAAGCGCAATGTCCTGAAGGCATACGGGGCCGAGGTCGTGGTCTGCCCGACCGCGGTCGATCCGGAGGACCCCCGCTCGTACTACAGCGTCAGTGACCGATTGGCCCGTGAACTGCCCGGTGCATGGAAGCCCGACCAGTACGCCAACCCGAACAATCCGCTGTCGCACTACGAGACGACGGGCCCGGAACTGTGGGAGCAGACCGACGGACGCATCACGCACTTCGTCGCGGGTGCCGGCACGGGCGGCACGATCTCCGGCGCTGGCCGCTACCTCAAGGAGATGAGCGACGGACGGGTGCAGGTGATCGCGGCGGATCCCGAGGGCTCGGTCTACTCCGGCGGCACCGGTCGCCCCTACTTGGTCGAGGGTGTCGGCGAGGACTTCTGGCCGACGACGTACGACGCCGCGATTCCGGACGAGGTCATCGCTGTCTCGGACAAGGACTCGTTCGAGATGACGCGCCGACTGGCGCGCGAGGAGGGCCTGCTCGTCGGCGGCTCATGTGGCATGGCCGTGGTGGCCGCCCTTCGCGTTGCTGCGACTGCGGGGCCCGACGACGTCATCGTCGTTCTGCTGCCCGATGGCGGCCGTGGCTACCTGTCCAAGGTCTTCAACGACGATTGGCTCAGCCGCTACGGCTTCCTGCGTTCGGACAGTGAAGCGACCGTCGGCGATGTCCTGCGCGGAAAGTCCGGCGGGCTTCCTTCCTTCGTGCACACGCACCCCACCGAGACCGTGCGCGATGCGATCGACATCCTGCGGGAGTACGGCGTCTCGCAGATGCCCGTCGTTCGAGCCGAGCCGCCCGTGATGGCGGCGGAGGTGGTCGGCTCCGTCCTCGAGCGTCAGCTGCTCGACGATCTCTTCAACGGACGTGCGGAGCTCGCTGACAAGGTCGACGAGCACATGTCACCGGCGCTGCCGATGGTTGGCGCGGGCGAGCCGGTGCAGGCTGCTGTCGATGCATTGCAGGCCGCGGACGCGGTTGTCGTTGTCGACGACGGCAAGCCGACCGGCGTGGTCACGCGCCAGGACGTGCTCGGCTACCTATCGCGCTGATGGACGAACCCGTCGCGGACGCTGCGGTGCTGCGACCGACTGCGCGGGTGCTGCTGCTTGATGCGCGTGATCGGGTGCTGCTGTTCCTGATGAACAGTGATGACGGGCAGGTGTTCTGGTGCCCTCCCGGCGGTGGTGTCGAGCCGGGGGAGACCCACGAAGAGGCCGCGGTCCGTGAACTCGTCGAGGAGACGGGGTGGGCGGAGCCCGTCATCGGACCCGTGATCGGCCATCGCCGCCACGTAGTGACCTGGAGCGGTGTGACGTACGACTGCCGCGAGCAGTGGTTCCTCGCCCGCGTCGATCAGCTTGTCGTCAGCGACACCGATTGGACGGACGATGAACGGGTCGACATGACCGACCACCGCTGGTGGACGCTCGACGAGTTGGTGCGGACAAGCGATCGGCTGGTGCCCGCGGACCTGGCCCGCGTCGTGCGGGAACTGCTGGCTGACGGCCCGCCGGACGAGCCCTGGACCCTCGCCGTCTAGCGACCAATCGGCGGAGAAGGACTAGTTGGTGGAGAGGTCGGGGTTCTCGAAGAGGATCAGGGTCGATCCGACGACCGGGTCCGCGATGGCGGAGGCAAGGCCACCGGGGACCACCATGCGACTCATGTCGATGCGCCCGCCGAGGTCGCGCGCCTTCTGCTCCGCATCGGAAAGCGATGGGACGGCGATGACGATGTTCCACGACGGAGGCATTTCGCCCTGTGCTGCGGAGATGCTCGCGTGCATCGTTTCACCGCGGCCGAGCATGCCACCGCCCTCGGGGCCGGCGGGGGAAAGGTCAAACTCGAGGACCTTCGCGTAGAACGCCGCCGCCTCGGCCGGCGCGGATGACTGGTGATCGAACCAGGACGGAGCGTTCAGACTCCAGAAGGCACCGAAGCCCGCGAACGCGTTCTCCTGCCACAGTCCGAACACGGCACCCGTCGGGTCCACGGCCAGCGCCATCGTGCCGGCATCCATGACCGGCATGGGAGCCATGAACACTTCTCCGCCGGCATCGGTGATGCGCGCGACAGATGCTCCGATGTCGTCAGTCGCGAAGTAGGTGCACCACATGCCGACACCCTCGGGCTGCGCCATCAAGGCAGCAACGGGCTGGCCGTCGAGCATCGCCATCGTGTAGTAGCCGGTCTCGGGGCCGCCGATCTCGAAGGTCCACCCGAAGAGGCCGCCGAGGAAAGAGATGAGCGCATCACGTTGCTCGGTGTCAGCGACGGCGATATCGAGCCAGCAGGGCTGGCCGTTGACGAAGGCATCAGGCATGGGGGCTCCTCACTCGGGTCCCCCGACCCTATGACGAAGGTGCCGGAACGGGAAGGAGCGGAGCGCAGATATCCATCGCGGCCTTGACGGTCGGGTCGGTGCGGTCGAGTTGGCGGATGGCGTCGGCGCCGCTGGCCAACGTGACTCCGTGATCGGAGAGACAGCTCGCGAAGGCGGCTAGGGCCGTGGCATCGATGGTGCCGGGGCCAGTACCGGGGCCAGCGCCCGGACTGGGCCGATCCTGCGGTGCCAGGCTCGCGCAGGCGGCCTGAGCCGCGTCGAAGGTCGCCTTATCGACCCCTATGGGGAGGCCACTCGGCGGAGGGCCCTGCTCCATGTTCGGCACGGTCACGCCGTTGGTGGCCATGCAGCCGCGGTAGGCGGCGAAGTCGGGTGGTCCGGCGGCCCCACTCGCTGCGGCGGATGCCGGTGCGGTGCTGATCGAGGCAGGGGGTGCCACGCTGTTGCTGCAGGCCGTGACGGCCAGGAGCAGCAGGCCTCCTGTCGTGGCCGCGATGGCTGTGGCTGTGCGCATCAGTTTGCCCCCTGTGCTGGTGAAGTGGGCAGAGTGCCCTGCTCGGACACGGAGGTCGCGGTGACAGTGCCGTCGTCGGCGGCTATTCCGCGGATAGCCACAGACGAGCCACTCGACAGGTCGGCGAGGCTGATGTCCGCCTGCTCGGTCACCGATGCTGTCTCGGGCACCGTGACCTTCACTGTCTCGCCGGCCGTCGTCGTTATGTAGAGACTGCGGCCGTCAACTAGTTTCACCTTTCCCAGGGTCATGTCGGATGCGCCGGCCTGCGAACCACTCATCAGGCCAGCGGGCATCGCAGGCAGGGGCCCGGGAAAGCCGGCGGCAGTGGCCGGGCCGAACTTCTGGTTCGCGACAGCACCGAAGACACCGCCGATCATGAGCAACAGCGCGGCGAGCAGCACCCAGGTGAGCCGGTTGGGCCGGGCGTGCTCGCGCTTCGCCAGCAAGTCGGTCAGATTCTCGTCACTCATGTCTCAACGCCTCGATCGGTCGAAGGGATGCGGCTCGATTGGCTGGGTAGCTGCCGAAGAACAGGCCGATGGCGACCGATACGCCGAAGGCAGCGACGACCGAGGCCGGCATGACGATGGGCGTGATGCCCATGACGTCGAAGCGAGTCACGATGAGCGCGAACAGCACACCGGCCGCTCCGCCGATGACGGAGAGCACCGTCGCCTCGACCAGGAACTGGCCGAGGATCGCGCCCTTGCTCGCGCCGATTGCCTTACGGATGCCGATCTCGCGCGTCCGTTCCGTGACGGTGACCAGCATGATGTTCGTGATCCCGATGCCTCCCACCAGCAGGCTGATGGCGGCCACAGCGCCGAGCAGGATCGTGAGCAGCGAGGTCGTCTCCTCGACCGCGGACAGCAGGGTGGCCTGGTTGAGAATCTGGTAGTCCCGCGCAGTCGTGTCGGTGATGCTGTGCCGGTCATCGAGAATCGAGTAGACCTCGGACTGAGCTGCATCCATGGCATCGGAGGACGCTGACTGCACCAGCACCGAGTCCAGGCTGCGATACCCCGTCAGATGGTTCTGAACGGTCGTCAGTGGAGCAATTGCTGTGTCATCTGCATCGTTGAAGCCCGAGGAACCCTTGGACTCCAGTACGCCGACCACCGTGAATGGTGTGCCATTGCAGACGATCTGCTTCCCGACGGGGTCAACGACACCGAACAGCTCGTCGACGACGGTCTGGCCGATGACGATGTTGCGGCGGGCGCTGACGACGTCTTCGTTGCCGAAGTAGCTACCGGTGCTGACCTTCGAGTTTGATGCCTCGAAGTAGGAGGGCCATGTCCCCGTAATCGACGTGTCATGGGTGGTGCCCTCAAAGCTGCACGTCGACTGGGACGTGACCACGGGTGATGCGCTCTTGACGTCTGGGGCGACGTCTGTGTCCATGAGCGCCTTCGCGTCAGCAACGGTGAGGTCCGTGAACTGGGTCCGCGCCTCGGCGCCGGGCTGGCCGAAGGTGCCGTGGCGGACGGTGAGCGTGTTCGTTCCGAGGCTCTCGAGGTTCGCCGTGACCGACTGGGTCGTCCCATTTCCGACCGCGACAAGAATGATGACCGCGGCGACACCGATGAGGATGCCGAGCACGGTGAGCCCAGACCGGAGCCGGTTGGCTCCGATCCCGCGCAGCCCGATCCGCAGCGTCTCGATGATGTTCATCGCATGGTCCGGCGATCGCTAGAGATAAGCCCGTCGATCAACGTGATGATCCGGTCGGCTCGGGCGGCGACGCTGTCTTCGTGCGTGATCATCACGATCGTGCGACCTTGCTCGTGCATCTGGTCCAAGAGGTCGAGGACGTCGGACGTCGATTTGCTGTCAAGGTTTCCGGTGGGCTCGTCGGCGAGGAGCAGCGATGGCTCGGCCACCAGAGCTCGAGCCACGGCCACCCGCTGCTGCTGTCCGCCGGAGAGCTCGTTCGGCTCGTGGTGGGTGCGGTCGGCGAGACCGACGGCACCCAGGGCCGCCGTCGCTCGGGTCATGCGTTCACGACGGCCCACGCCGCGGTAGAGCAACGGGAGTTCCACGTTGGCCAGGGCGGATGTACGGGGGATGAGGTTGAAGGACTGGAAGATGAAGCCGATCTTCCGGTTGCGCACGATCGACAGTCCCGACTCGTCGAGCGAGTCGATATTGATGCCGTCGAGTTCGTAATGACCGGACGTCGCGTTGTCCAGTGCGCCGATGATGTTCATCAGCGTGGACTTGCCGGACCCGGATGCACCCATGATGGCGAGGTAGTCGCCGCGATTGACGGTCAGATCGATGCCGCGAAGAGCCTGCACCTCGGTCTCACCAGCGCCGTAGACCTTCGTGATCTGCTGAAGGGAGATGACAGGGGTCACTGAGGACCACCGCCAGGTGGGCCGCCGGTTCCGCCACCGGGGATGCCCCCCATCGGGAAGCCGCTGTCCGAGGAGGTGGAGTCGGTGGAGGTCACGACGAGCTGGTCGCCTGCCGCGACACCATTGGTGATCTCCGTCCCGGAGTCTCCGGCGAGTCCGACGGTGACGGGTGTCACCGTGTCGACGCCGTTCACTCGCACGGTCACGGTGCTCTGGCCGCCCGCCGTGGTGATGGCCGCTGTTGGCGCCCAGAGCACGTCCGTTGCCTGGGCCGTGGTGACGACAACGCTCGCGCTCATGCCCGCCTTGAGGCCCTCGGGAACGTCGCCGAGGGTGATGGTGACGCCGTAGGTCGTGACGTTCGCTCCCTCCGTCGGCAGGATGTCGATGGCCGTCACCGTCCCAATCGCCGTGCCACCGGCCAGTGCGTCGAAGGTGATGGCTGCGCTCTGGCCCACGGCAACCTTGGTCGCATCGGCCTCCGAGAAGCCAGCGACGATCTGGTAGGCGGCCTGGGGGATGAGGGTGACCACGGTCGTGCCGGCCGGCACGGTCTGATCGACGGTCACATCGACTGCTGCGACGGTTCCGGCAACTGGTGCGCGAAGGGTGGTGTCGAGCAAGGCCTGCCGGGCGACGGTCAGTCCTGCCTGGGCCACTTCGATCGAGGCCTGCGCAGCGGTTTGCGCACCTATCCCGGTGTCGACGGCCGAGGCCGTCGTCTGGATGGCGGCGAGCGACTCCTCAGCCTTGCGGATCACGTCCTGATCGTTGGCCAGGCCCTTCGTCTGGGCGAGCAGCGCCGACGCGAGGCCATCCGCTGCCGACGCGACACCGTCCGCAGCCTGTACGGGCAGGGTCGTCTGAAGCTTGTGCAGGGCGATGTTGGCAGTGGTGATCCTGGCCGCAGTGTT
>CAIVQM010000006.1 GCA_903908025.1 uncultured bacterium | reverse complement strand
GAGCAAGCAAATGCACGGCCCCGTTGTGTAGTGGCCTAGCACGCCGCCCTCTCAAGGCGGTAGCGCGGGTTCGAATCCCGTCGGGGCTACGCGAAGCGGAAGGCCCTTCCCCTGGAAGGGCCTTCTGTCGTATGGGCACAGCGATGGGAGAGACATGCATCTCGGAACGACGTTCGCCCTGCCGGGCATCTGCCTCGCCCTCATGCTCGTCGGATGCTCCGCCGACAAGGGGGGGAGTACCCCTGGTTCGGATCGTCCGGCCTCCGGCAGGCCAGTAATCCTCTCGATGGACCTGGCGATGGGCCTCACGACCGGTAACGCCAACGGGACGATGGCCACGCCAGGCGACTACGACGACACGTGGGCTCTGGCGATGATGCTGGACCGTGAGCAGTTCGACATTCTCGGCATCGTCGTGACGATGGGCAATGGCCAGCTGGCGCCGGAGATGGTCGTCACTCAGCAGGCGATGGAGGCCCTTCAACTCGACGTCCCCCTGGTCGCCGGTGCTGCCACGTGGCTGCCGGTGGCCGCCCCACTGAACTTCGACGGCAAGGACCTGTCGCCCACATGCGTGAACGCGGGAGTCGAATTCATGGCTGCTCAACTGCGGCAGAGAGACGACGTCACGGTGCTCGCCACCGGACCGCTGACGGACGTTGCATGCCTGGTCATGGCGTACCCGACCGAGGCCGCGCGCATCAAGGAGATCGTGGCTCTCGTCGGGGCTGCTCCGGGGCCGCTGGTGTATGCCGGCAAGACGGTGCGCGACTTCAACTACTCCATGGACCCGCGGGCCCTCGCGGTCGTGTTGGAGGAGTCGCAGATCCCGTTCACAACCGTGACCTTCGAAGCGTCTTCCTCTGCTGCGATGCCGACCGCGGTCGTCGCTGAACTCGCGGCCAGCGAGCTGCCGCTGGCCCGGTACTTCGGCGAGGCTTCGCAGGCCTACGCGGACTGGTGGGAGTCCAAGCTGGGGCCGACCAAGCCGGCCTGGGATGCCGCAGTCGTCTGGCAGGTTCTGCATCCGGAGGATTTCCAGTGTGGTCCGGCTCGCTTCGAGTTGGCGCTCGGTCCGCCGAATCAGGTGTCGCCGGACATCTATGACTCGTTCATTCTTGATCCAGCCGCTGATCCTCGGGTGACGGCCTGCATGTCATTCGTCGATCAGGCGGCCATCGACCGGATGAACGAATCAGTGCTGGCCGCTGTCGGAGGCTCAATCGCACCTGGCACGCCGTAGCGCGAGTGCTGGGGACTACGCGGATGCGGAGACGACACATCTCTCGCCGGTTACCTGATTCGCGACTCGCACGGTGATCTGATTCCCGTCGGCATGGTCAGTCAGGAGCCGGCTGCTGGACAGCGTGCCGCCGCCGTCCTCCGCGACGGTGTTACGGGTCAGGGTCAGTGCGCGTACCCCGTCGTTGAAGAAGCGGATGCGCCAGGGCTGGCCTGCCTTGGCGGCATGCAGCTCGATTTCTGCCTCCACGTGCCCGTCATCGTGGGACAAGGTGAGCAGCGCCTTTGCGCCGAGGGTGCAGGTGGCGTTGGTGGCCGAACCGAGAGTGCTGGCTGCTGCGGGCACGGGAGTCGCGAGGACGAGCCCTGCGGTCGCGATGATCGTGATGATTGCTGCGATTGCGGGTTGGTTGCTCATGGCTGCTCCTTCTAGAGGTCTCCCTCCACGATGACCCGTCGCCGGCTCCTAGGCAACGCAGGAGCGTGCTGCCCGGGTTAAGTTCAGGTATCGGGTTGGCGCGATGGTCGGGCGCCGGGAGTTCCGGTCAGGCGAGGACGTCGGCCGCAGCCGTCAGCGCTGCGAGAGTTGCCTTGGTGGGTCGGGTCAGTCGTTCGATGGGGCCGGAGATGCTGACCGCCGCGATGACCAGTCCGTCGGCATCTCGAACGGGAACGCTGACGGATGCCACGCCGGGTTCACGTTGACCGAGGCTGTGCGCCCACCCGCGTCGCCGGACCTCTGCGAGATCGGCGGCCGAGAAGGCCGCGCCCTGCAGCAGTTCGGCCTGCTCGTCAGCGGGGAGCCACGCCACGAGGACCTGGGCTGCCGAACCGGCGCGAAGAGTGAGGAGTGAGCCCACCGGGACGGTGTCGCGCAGTCCGGCGGCCGGTTCGGCGGCCGCCACACAGAGCCGCTGGTCGCCCGCGCGCCGGTAGACCTGAGCGCTGACGCCGGTAGCGTCGCGCAGGCTCAGGACCACGCCCTCGGCGCTACCGCGCCACGCATCGACGCCGGCACCCCACTGCGCTGCACGGACGCCGATGGCGAACCGGCCGTCGATGTCGCGGGTCAGGACCTGGTGGTGCTCAAGGGCGAGGGCGAGTCGGTGGGCCGTCGGGCGGGGGAGTCCTGTGGCCTCGACGAGTTCGGCGAGGGTCCGTGGTGAGCCAGCGCAGGCATCGAGAATTGCGACGGACTTGTCAACGACGCCGACACCGCTAGAGTTGTCCACGTACTGATATTGCTATCTCACATAGTGAGATGTCAAGGAGACTCTGGGAGGTCCGATGGGACGCACGCTGGCGGAGAAGGTCTGGGCGGATCACGTTGTCCGGCATGCGGAGGGCGAGCCTGACCTGCTCTACATCGACCTGCACCTCGTGCACGAGGTCACCAGTCCGCAGGCCTTCGACGGCCTGCGCCATGCGCATCACCGACCCGTGCGTCGTCCCGACCTGACCCTGGCGACCGAGGACCACAACGTCCCGACCGAGAACATCCAGCTGCCGATCGCCGACCCGATCTCCCGGGCCCAGGTCGATGCGCTCCGGCACAACTGCGAGGAGTTCGGCGTTCCGCTGTACTCGCTCGGCAACATCGAGCAGGGGATCGTGCACGTTGTCGGCCCGCAGCTCGGTCTGACCCAGCCGGGCATGACAGTGGTGTGCGGCGACTCGCACACCTCGACGCACGGTGCATTCGGTGCGCTGGCGTTCGGCATCGGCACCAGCGAGGTCGAGCACGTGCTCGCCACGCAGACCCTGCCGCTCAAGCCGTTCAAGACGATGGCCATCACGGTCGACGGCGACCTCCCCGTGGGTGTCACGGCAAAGGACGTCACCCTCGCGGTGATCGCGAAGATCGGTACGGGTGGTGGGCAGGGCTTCGTGCTCGAGTACCGCGGCTCGGCTATCCGCGCTCTGTCCATGGAGGGCCGGATGACGCTGTGCAACATGTCGATCGAGGCCGGTGCCCGGGCGGGCATGGTGGCCCCTGACGACACGACGTTCGCCTACCTCGAGGGTCTGCCGCACGCGCCGTCCGGTGCCGACTGGGACGACGCCGTCGCCTACTGGCGCACATTGCCGTCTGATGCGGACGCGACGTACGACGCCGAGGTTGTCATCGACGCAGCGACCCTGAGCCCGTTCGTCACGTGGGGCACCAACCCCGGCCAGGGCCTGCCCCTGTCGGCATCCGTGCCGTCGCCCGACGATGCACGCGACGATGTCGACCGCGTCGCAATCGAGCGGGCGCTGGAGTACATGGCACTCACGCCCGGTACCCCGTTGAAGCAGGTGCCCGTTGACATCGTGTTCGTCGGCTCCTGCACGAACGGACGCATCGAGGATCTGCGCGCCGTGGCGGAGGTTCTCGATGGCCGCCGCGTTGCCGAATCCGTTCGCATGCTCATCGTCCCCGGTTCGGTCCGCGTGAAGATGCAGGCCGAGGCGGAGGGTCTCGATCAGGTGTTCATGGATGCCGGTGCCGAGTGGCGCGAGGCCGGCTGCTCGATGTGCCTGGCGATGAACCCCGACAAGCTCGCGCCGGGGGAGCGCAGTGCATCGACGTCGAACCGCAACTTCGAGGGCCGGCAGGGACCGGGCGGACGCACGCACCTCGTCTCGCCCGCTGTCGCTGCGGCCACCGCCGTCGTCGGCTGCCTGGCCGAGCCCGCCGACCTGACCCCCGTCGCCTGATCCGGATAGGAGACCACCATGCAGAAGATCACCGTCCTCACCGGGACTGCCGTCCCGCTTCGACGCAGCAACGTTGACACCGACCAGATCATCCCCGCGGAGTACCTCAAGCGGATCACCCGGCACGGCTTCGAGGACGGGCTCTTCGCCGCCTGGCGACATGACCCGGAGTTCGTCCTGAACCGATCCGAGTTCGAGGGTGCGTCGATCCTCGTGGCCGGACCGGACTTCGGCACCGGATCATCACGTGAGCACGCGGTATGGGCACTGCAGGACTACGGCTTCTCTGTCGTGATCTCCTCGCGCTTCGCCGACATCTTCCGCGGGAACTCCGGCAAGGGCGGTCTGCTCACCGCGCAGGTGTCGCAGGATGTCGTGGAGCAGCTGTGGGACGCGATCGACGCCGACCCGCTGGTCGAGGTCACGGTCGACCTCGAAGCCCGCGAGATCCGCGCAGGATCGCTGGTTGCGGCCTTCGATGTGGACGACTACGTCCGCTGGCGCCTGATGGAGGGTCTGGATGACATCGGCATCACGCTGAAGAGCGCTGATGCGATCACTGAGTTCGAGAAGCGTCGGCCGGCCTACATGCCGACGACGACCACGGTGATCTAAGTCACTCACGTAACATCCGTAACCGGAATCCTGTTGCAGGGCAAGGAAAACCCCGGCGTGGCGATTTCGTTCCCGCGTCAGGCAGGCATAGTGTTGCAATACCGGCCGACCGGCCGGCAATGACACCCTCCGGAGGGGTTTTCCTGTGAACAAGGCAGAACTGATTGACGCCGTGGCCACCCGCCTGGGCCACAGCAAGCGCGATGTGACCGACATCGTCGACGCTTTCATCGAGGAGACCAAGAAGGCCGTCGTCCGCGGCGAGAAGGTCGCCGTCAGCGGATTCGGCGTTTTCGAGAGCCAGGCCCGCAAGGCTCGCCTGGGCCGCAACCCGCGCACTGGCGAGACCGTGAAGATCAAGGCCACCAAGCTCCCCAAGTTCCGTCCGGGCGCTGAGTTCAAGGCGGTCGTGTCCGGTGCCAAGAAGATCGTGAGCAAGGCGCCTGTCAAGAAGGCCGCCCCTGTGAAGAAGGCGGCCCCGGTCGCCAAGAAGGCTCCCGTGAAGAAGGCGGCTCCGGCCAAGAAGGCTGTGGCCAAGAAGGCTCCCGTGAAGAAGGCGGCTCCGGCCAAGAAGGCTGTGGCCAAGAAGG
>CAIVQM010000005.1 GCA_903908025.1 uncultured bacterium | reverse complement strand
GTCCGAAGGCGAGGTGCTGCCTCTCACTCCGGCGCACGTTGAACGAGTCAGGGAGCGTGAAGACCCGTTCATCGCGATTCGCCGACCCAAGTACCAGCGCGAGCATGTCACCCGCCGCAAGGTCGACGTCGCCGAGCGTCATATCCTCCGTGGCAATGCGCGAGATGATCTGCGACGGGCTATCGAACCTGAGCATCTCGTCAACGGCGTTGGGGATCAGGTCAGGCTGTTCAATCAGGACCTGGAGCTGATCGGGGTTGCGCAGCAGTGCCACTGTCCCGTTCATGATCAGACTCGTGGTCGTCTCGTGGGCGGCGTTGATGACGCCAATGAGGTTCGCGACGACTTCCGTCTCAGACAGTCGACCTTCGGCGAGATTGGCCTGCATGCGAGTCAGGTAGTTGCTGCCCGAGGCGGGCGAGACGTGCGGTAGTTCCTCGCGGATGTACGCAGACATCGATTCGACGGACGCGATCGCCCTCTCCGTCCGCGACGTGATGTCGCCCGGGCTGTGCGCGAGCCAGAGGTAGAAATCCTCGGCCCATTGCCGCAGCTGGTTGTGATCCCGCGGAGGCAGACCGATCACCGAGAGGATCACCTGGGACGGGACGGGGAGCGCGAGATCGTTCAGGACGTCGAGGGTCTCGCTTTCGGAGAACCGTTCAAAGGCGAGTTCAACCGCAGAGTCAGCCCCCTGGGTGTAGGTGCGCACCATGGCGGCGGTGAACGCCGATCCGACCTCGCGCCGCAGGTCGCGATGCCGATCACCATCGGTCATGACGAGGCGATCGACCAGCATGCGGTGCAGCCCAGTTGTGTCCACGCTTGCGGGCACGCGCTTCATTCGGTCGGCGATCCGGTTGCTGCTGAAACGTGCGTCCTTCAGAGTCGCGAGGACGTCGTCGTATCGAGTGACGAACACGTGGCCGGTGACGGGTTCGCGCCAGATCGGAGCCTCATCGCGCATCGCTCGGTAGGTGGCGTAGGGATCGTCGATGAAGACGGAGGACCGGAGGTCGAAGTCGGCCATGTCGAGCTCCCTCCGGTAGACGGTTTGCACGGTAACGCACGCCTGCGACGCGGGCAGGACGGGCGTGCAGAGGCCGCGGTGGACACCTTGTAGCATTGGCAGGCTTCCGACGAAGGCCGCAAGGAACCACGTGGGAAGCGCGCCGCCTTAGCTCAGTGGTAGAGCAACGCACTCGTAATGCGTAGGTCCGGGGTTCAAATCCCCGAGGCGGCCCCACGCGAAAGTTGTTGGTAGTAAACAACTTTCTGATTGAAGCCATGTTGTTGAAAGGGCCCAAAGTGGCGCTTTCGCCCTTTCTTTCGCCCTTTCTTTTCTCAACGGCCTTGTGGTCGCCCTTTCCCCGCGGTTGTTCGGGGAATGGGCGGATCTGGAAAGGGCGAGGATAGGGCGACCCGTTGTGGACGGTCGGTCGGGACATATGGGCCTGATGCACGCCTCAGTGTCCGTTGCAGTGAACAGATCGGGGGAGTTGGGGGGTCTCGCGAGGTGACCGACGGCTGACGACCGCCTGGGTGGTGTCCGACCAACGTGCCATCCTTCGAACATGTCGAGACTCCGCGTGCACGAGCTCGCGAGCGAGTTGGGTATTCC
>CAIVQM010000004.1 GCA_903908025.1 uncultured bacterium | reverse complement strand
GGCGATCAGCAGCCCCACCAGCAGCGAGATGGCGATGCGGCGGATCGCGTCGATGGCCTCGACCCCGACGACGGTGTACGGCTGCTGGAGGATGACGGCGCCACCGGCGGCAAGTGGCCGCGTCTCGATGAGAACCGGCCCCGCGGCCGTCTTGCCTTCCGCAGACACGGCGGCCCCCGACAGCGCGGCCGCCATCACCTCGGGCGAGACGCCCTCTGGCGCGGCCGCTGGGTCGGAGACGAGGTACCCGGTGATCTGCTTGGCCTCCAGCGCCTCGAGCAGCGGCCGTGGCAGCGGGCCACCGCGGCCATCCTGGGATCCTCGATCCAGCGCGGTCACCGTGAGGTCGGCCAACTGAGCGAGATCGGCCCGCGCCTGCGTCTCGGCCGCGGCGTGGATGAGCGGATAGGAGACGAGGCCCGCGACGAGTACGGCGATGACCGCTACCGCGGCTGTCAGCAGCACGGTGCGCGTGACGATGCTCATCCGGCCCCCGACGGACTGGTGCGCTACCGCTGCGCCAGCATCCGTCATTTCGCGCCCGGCTCCTCGGCCGAGTAGCCCACCCCGCGCACGGTGCGGATCGGGCTGGCATCCCCCAGCTTGGCGCGGACCTGCGCCACGTGGACGTCAACGGTGCGCGTGCCAACGACAGCCGCGTATCCCCACACCTCCGAGAGCAGATGCTCGCGCGTGTAAACCCGGCCCGGATGCTGCATCAGGTGGGCGAGCAGGTCGAACTCGGTGGCCGTCAGCGACACCGGCTGTCCGCCGACGCTCACCCGCCGCGTCACGAGGTCGACCGACACTGTCCCGACGGTCAACGGCTCCTCATCGGCCGAGACGAGCGAGGCCCGGCGCACGACGGACTTGATCCGCGCGACGACCTCGCGGGGACTGAAGGGCTTCGTGATGTAGTCGTCCGCGCCGAGTTCGAGGCCCAGCACCCGGTCGACTTCGTCGTCGCGAGCCGTGCAGAAGAGGATAGGAACCCAGTTGCCCTCTGCCCGGAGCTGACGACACACCTCGGTGCCGTCGATCTCGGGAAGACCCACATCGAGGACGATCGCGACCGGATGCATCGTCCGGGCGGCCGTGAGTGCCGATCGGCCGTCGGACGCCACGTGCACGCCGAAGCCCTCACGCGAGATATACAGACGCAGCAGGTCGGAGATGGCTCGCTCGTCCTCGACAACGAGGACGATGCCACGGGTCACGTCGGTCACGGCACCAGCCTGTCAGAGTTCGTCGCGCGTGCGTGCCGCTGCGGTGCGAGGCACGTCAGGGTTACGTCAATTCCTCGTCAAGGCGGCGATCAGCGGTCAGGCTCGCTTCTTGCCGAAGCCCATCATCGCGAGGACCTTGCCCGTGATGGCGCCGACGATGACAAGCGCTACCGCACCCCAGAACAGCGGCCAGTTGCCCAGGATGATCGCGAGCGTCCCGATCACGAAGGCAAGCGAGATGAGGGCGACGGCGGTCCACGCGGCCGGCGTGGAGCCGTGGTCCTCGTGGGCCTCGTGCTGGACGGATACGGTCTGCGGTTGCGACATGGCGTCATTCAACCAGATCGTCGGTCGGATCCTGCCCCAAGTCCAGGGCATCCCAGTCACTCGTCACCCGAGCCGTCGCGGGCCGACGCTCGTATCGGACCCCCATGGCCGGCCACTGCCGCCCCCGGAGCACGGTCAGGGCGGCTGCTCCCGCAACGGCCAGCCCAGCGATCACGGCCAGCAGCCAGCCGAGCCCCACCTGCACCAACGCCTGCCCAGACACCCCTGCACCGTCAACGAACCGCCCCGGAGCAACAGCGAAGGCGATGCCTGCGGTGGCACCCACGAGGCCGGCCACGAGCGCCAGCAGCCCGACGATCCGACGACCCCAGGACCGGGTCGCAACGATGCCCGCGACGGCCGCGAGCGCAATCCAGCCGGACATCGCAGCCGCCGGCACGAGGTCGCGCCCGCTGAACTGCTGGGTGCGCATGGTGTCGGCCGCGCCGTCGATCAGCGGCACATCGGCGGTCGCCCACGTGAGTCCGTACGCCACCAGCAGCAGCACACCGCCGCCGGCGAGCAGCAACAGCGACATGGCGTAGGCGCGGCGAGCGGGGCTGGCCGCTGCTGGAACGTCGGGCATCGGCCGGTTCAGTCGCGAGTTCGCAGGGTCTGAGCGGCCGCGACGGCGCGAAGCACGGCGGCCGCCTTGTTGGCGCACTCATCCGCCTCAGTCGCCGGGACGGAGTCGGCCACAACTCCGGCACCCGCCTGGACGTAGGCAATGCCGTCCTTGATCAAGGCCGTGCGGATGGCGATCGCCGCATCGAGGTTGCCGGCGAAGTCGAAGTAGCCGACGCAGCCGCCGTACAGACCACGTCGAACGGGCTCCAGCTCGTCGATGATGGCCATCGCCCGGGGCTTCGGCGCACCCGACAGGGTGCCTGCCGGAAACGTTGCAGCCAGCACGTCGTACGCCGTGCGGCCGTCACCGATGGTGCCGATGACGGTCGACACCAGATGCATCACGTGGGAGTAGCGCTCGACGCTCATGAAGTCGACCACGCTGACAGACCCTGGGGCGCAGACGCGGCCGAGATCGTTGCGCGCGAGGTCGACGAGCATCACATGCTCGGCGCGCTCCTTGATGTCCTTGCTCAGCTCCTCCGCGAGGGCGATGTCCTCCTCGACCGACACACCGCGGCGCCGCGTCCCGGCGATCGGATGCAGGACGCAGTGGTCACCGGTGACCGTGACGAGGGCCTCCGGCGACGACCCCACGATGTCGAACGCGACATCAGACGACAGCATCCCGGCGATCTCGTCGGCGGTACCGTGATCGTCGACGGGCACGCGAATGAGATACATGTAGGGGCTCGGGTTCGTCGCCCGAAGGATGCGGTAGACGTCGAGCGACGATGCAGCGCACGGTGCCGTGTACCTCTGCGACAGCACGATCTGGAAGGCGTCGCCCGCCCGGATGTACTCCTTGGCAACCTCGACCTGCTCCAGGTACTCGTCTGCTGAGGTGGGCGAGCTCACGTCCAGCGACGCAGCATCGTCATACGTCGAGATCGCCACGATGTGCGGACGGACCAGCCGCTCCTGCATGGTGTCGAGGCGCGCGACGGCGTCGTGCCACGCCTCATCGACCCGTTCGTCGGACGCGTCGTAGTTGATGGCATTGGCGATCAGCAGGACCGAACCGTCCGCGTGATCCACCACTGCGAGATCCGTTGCGAGGAGGAAGCCCAGATCGGGGATGCCGAGCTCGTCCGGGTTGTCGTCCGGTACACGCTCCCAGGAGCGGACGGCGTCGTACGTGAGGTAGCCCACGAGCCCGCCGGTGAGCGGTGGGAGCCCCGGTAGCGGGGTCGTGCGCAGCAGGTCGACGGTGTCCCGGAGCGCCTCGACGGCACTCCCCCCGGTGGGCACCCCGCGCGGCGCCCGGCCCAGCCATACAGCAGCACCATCGCGCTGCGTCAGCATCGCTGCGCAGTGGACGCCGATGAAGGAGTAGCGCGACCATGCGCGACCCTGCTCGGCGGACTCGAGCAGGAACGTCCCGGCACGGTCACCGCACAGTGCCTCGAACAGGCCGACAGCGGTGATCCCGTCGGCGAGCAGGCGCCGGACGACGGGAATGACGCGCCGTTCCTGCGCCAGGGTGCGGAAGGTCTCGAGGTCCGGTGCGACGGCACCCGTGAAGTCCGTCATGGGGAATCCTCGATCGCCAGCACGACACCGTCGGCGTCGAAGCAGGTGCGATCGCCGGTGTGGCAGGCTCCGCCAGCCTGATCGACGATCAGGAGTACGGTGTCGCCATCGCAGTCCAGTCGCACCTCGCGCACCGCCTGGACATGACCCGATGTCTCGCCCTTCAGCCAGCGTCCGCCGCGGCTGCGGCTGAAGTACACGCCGCGCCCCGTCTCGAGGGTCTCGCGCAGGGCGGCCTCGTCCATCCACGCCATCATCAGCACCTGGTGCCCGTCCCACTGCTGGGCGATCGCGGGCACCAGCCCATCGGCAGTGAAGCGCGTCCGCGCCACGAAGGCGTCGATCTCGTCGGGCGACATGGCTCCATTCTGCCGGTGCGAGAGGATCGGCCCATGAGCGCCTCTGAGCACGCCCGACGGGAACGCCGCGAACTTGCCGAACTGATGCTCGCCACCGGCCCCGAAGCCCCGACGCTGTGCGAGGGCTGGACGACCAAGAACCTGGCAGCGCACCTCGTCGTCCGCGAGTCCCGCCCCGACGCCGCCGTGGGCATCATCGTGTCCCCGCTGGCCGGCTGGACCGACCGGGTGACGCGAGCGACGGCAGCGCAGTCCTACCCCGAGCTCGTGCGCAAGGTCCGCACCGGACCGCCGACACTGTCCGTCTTCTCCGTTCCCGGAATGGACGGGCTCGGCAACCTCGTCGAGTACGTCGTGCACCACGAGGATGTCCGTCGCGCGCAGGCCGACTGGCAGCCGCGCGACCTCCCGGCCGACCTGGCTGATGAACTCTGGAGTCGACTACGCCAGCTGGCCCGCCTGATGTACCGCCGGGTGCCGGTCGGAGTGACGCTCGTGCGCACCGACGGTGCGGGCGGCGAGATCGTGGCCCACAAGGGCGATCCGATGGTCACCCTCCGCGGCACGGCGCAGGAGCTGCTGCTCCGCTCCTACGGCCGGCGTGCCGTACATCTCGAGGTCGCGGGCGACCCAGCGGCCGTCGCAGCGTTCGAGTCGGCGACCATCGCCATCTGACGCGCACAGGACCCGTCGATCTTGAGGTTGGTGGCGTTTTCCG
>CAIVQM010000003.1 GCA_903908025.1 uncultured bacterium | reverse complement strand
TGTCCTCGCGCAGGGTGGCGCCGACTTCGCGATCGCGTGGGTGCCCAAGGCCCTCGCGTCGCGCGAGCAGGGCGCACTGATCACCAACGTCGCTCAGGTGTTCGCGCGCTCCGGCACCCTCCAGGTGTCTTTCGCCGACAAGAACATCAAGACGGCAGCCGACTTCAAGGGCAAGAAGATCGGCAACTGGGGCTTCGGCAACGAGTACGAGGTGTTCGCAGCCGTCACGAAGGCGGGCCTCGACCCGGCAGCCGACGTCGAGCTCGTCCAGCAGCAGTTCGACATGCAGGCACTCCTCAACGGCGAGATCGATGCCGCCGAGGCGATGACCTACAACGAGTACGCGCAGGTGCTCGAGGCGAAGAACCCCGATACCGGCGAGCTCTACAAGCCCGAGGACTTCAACGTCGTGAACTACAACGACGAAGGCGTGGCCATGTACCAGGACGCGATCTGGGCTTCGCAGGAGCGCCTCTCCGATCCGGCCTACCAGGACATGACGCAGCGCTTCGTTACGGCTTCGCTCCAGGGCTGGATCTACTGCCGTGACAACGCGCAGGAGTGCGCCGACATCATCACCACGAACGGCTCGAAGCTCGGTGCGAGCCACCAGCTGTGGATGATGAACGAGGTCAACAAGCTGATCTGGCCGTCCCCGGCCGGCGTCGGCATCATTGATCCCGTCCTGTGGGAGCAGACCGTCACCGTCGCAATGAACACCAAGAACCTCGAAGGTGCGACGATCATCACGGCTGCACCTCCGGCCGAGGCCTTCACCAACCAGTACGCCGAGGCAGCCAATGCGGCTCTCACGGCTGAGGGCCTGAACACCACGGGTGATGCCTTCGCCCCGGTGTCGGTCACCCTTGCTGAGGGTGGCAACTAGCACCAGTCACACCAGCGGGGCGGGTCCTTCGGGACCCGCCCCGCTGCGCATTCCGGGCCAGGATCAAACCTGCTGCGTCGAAGTCCGCCCACAGCCGCACGCGTCGTGTGAGACTCCTGTCACCTCGACCGAAGGAGCAGCCCGTGATCATCCACCGCAGCCCCGTCCCCGATGTCGACATTCCCGCGATCCCCCTGACCGAGTACGTCCTGCAGGAGGCCGACCGGGTGCCCGACCGCCCCGCGCTGATCGACGGCCCGACCGGACGCACCTACACCTACGGCCAGCTCAAGGGGATGATCCACGCCTTCGCCGGAGGGCTCGCCGCCCGCGGTCTCGGCCGCGGCGACACCATCGCCCTGATGGCACCCAATATCCCCGAGTACGCGATCGTCTTCCACGGAGCTGCTGTCGCGGGAGTCGCCGTCAGCACGATCAACCCGACCTACACCGCCGAAGAGGTCCGGTTCCAGATCAACGACTCACGGGCAACCCTGCTCATCACCATCGGCATGTTCCTGGAGACCGCGAGAGAGGCCATCGAGGGGACGGCCACCAGCGAGATCGTCATCATCGGAGATGCCGTCGAGGGCACCACCCCTGTGACCGCGCTCTTCGGCCAGCCCATCGCGCAGGTTCCGATCGACGTCTTCGACGATGTCGTCGTCATCCCCTACTCCTCGGGAACGACGGGCTTCCCCAAGGGCGTCATGCTCACGCACCAGAATCTGCTGGCGAACCTCGTACAGCTCGAGGACGCCCTGTCGGTCACCGACGGTGAAGTCGTACTCGCCGTGCTCCCCTTCTTCCACATCTACGGCATGCAGGTCCTCATGAACGAGTTCCTGTCGCGGGGTGCCACGATCGTGACTCTGCCGCGCTTCGATCTGGAGCAAGCGCTGACGATCATCCAGGAGCGGCGCATCAGCAGGTTCTTCGTGGTGCCTCCGATCGTCCTGGCGCTCGCGAAGCATCCGCTCGTCGACCAGTACGACGTCAGCAGCCTCACCCAGGTCTTCTCCGGCGCTGCGCCGCTCAGTGCCGAACTCGCGAACGAGGCAGCCGCCCGCATCGGATGCGAGGTGGTTCAGGGCTTCGGCATGACCGAACTCAGCCCCGTCAGCCACGCCACCATGTTGGGGCAGGACCGTCCGGGCACCGTCGGCGTCACCATCCCCAACACGGAGTGCCGCATTGTCGATCCGGCCACCGGCGAGGATCAGGGTGTCGGCGGGGTCGGCGAACTCTGGGTTCGCGGGCCGCAGGTGATGAAGGGCTATCTCAACAATCCCGAGGCAACTGCCGCCACCATCGATCGCGATGGCTGGCTCCACAGCGGCGACATTGCCACGATCGACGAGGACGGCTTCGTCTCGATCGTCGACCGCCTCAAGGAGCTGATCAAGTACAAGGGCTTCCAGGTGGCGCCCGCCGAACTTGAGGCGCTGCTGCTGACCCATCCGGCGATCGCCGATGCCGCGGTCGTTGGAGTCCCCGATGTCGAGGCTGGCGAGATTCCGCGCGCGTTCATCGTCGTCAAGGCCGGTCAGACGGTCACGGCGGAGGAGATCACCGCCTACATGACCGATCGCGTATCTACCTACAAGGTCATCCGCGATGTGGTCATCACCGATTCCATTCCCAAGTCCGCATCCGGGAAGATCCTGCGCCGGATGCTCCGCGACCAGTAACAGCGATGCCTCGCCACTGGTGGGGGCTCCGGATCGCCGGTGGGTGTCGATCTGCAGACGACGGATTGTTGATGGAACGAGCCGATTCCATGCGGAATCCGCAGTATTTCGATGGAATCGCCGCGAAATCACTTGCCAATATGACGTGACGTGGCCCATCATGGCCGACATGCCGCCGCGTGAACGGGTGCCCAGCACCCCCTTGGATGACGTCTCCAAGGCCATCATCGAGCAACTGCAGCAGGACGGTCGCCGACCGTACGCCGCCATCGGCAAGGCCGTGGGCCTGTCGGAGGCAGCCGTGCGTCAGCGGGTGCAGAAGCTCCAGGAGTCCGGGGTCATGCAGATCGTGGCCGTCACGGATCCGCTCCAGGTGGGGTTCTCACGAGCAGCGATGATCGGAATCCAGGTCGAAGGCGATGCGGAGGCGGTAGCGGATCAACTGGAAGGCATGCCCGAGGTGGACTACCTCGTGGTGTGCGCAGGGAGCTTCGACATCCTCGCGGAAGTCGTGGCCGAGGATGACGACCACCTGCTCGAGGTCATCAACCGTCGGATCCGCGCCATCCCCGACGTCCGCTCAACCGAGACATTCGTCTATCTGAAGCTGCGCAAGCAGATCTACACCTGGGGAACCCGATGACCATCTCAGCACAGTCCTTCACCGAGCCCGGCCAGGATGACCTCGCCGACCGGGCCCGCGATCACCTATGGATGCCGTTCACCCGGCACTCGGTCTACTACGACGGCACCGGCCACGTGCCGGTCATCGTCAAGGGCGAGGGCGCCTACATCTGGGACGACCAGGGCAACCGCTATCTCGACGGCCTCTCCGGACTGTTCGTGGTGCAGGCGGGCCACGGCCGCAAGGAGGTCGGCGCGGCGATGGCCAAGCAGGCTGAGGAGCTGGCCTTCTTCCCGATCTGGTCGTATGCCCATCCGCGGGCCATCGAGCTGGCAGAGCGCCTCGCCCACTACGCGCCCGGCGATCTCAACCGCGTGTTCTTCACCTCCGGCGGCGGCGAGGCAGTCGAGTCGGCGTGGAAGCTCGCCAAGCAGTTCTTCAAGCTGACCGGCCAGCCGACCAAGCACAAGGTGATCAGCCGGAACATCGCGTACCACGGCACCCCGCATGGCGCCCTGTCGATCACCGGCATCCCGGCGGCGAAGATCCCCTTCGAACCGCTGGTACCGGGCGCCGTCAAAGTACCCAATACGAACTTCTACCGGGCACCGGAGGAGTACCGCCACGACGAGAAGACCTTCGGACTGTGGGCGGCCGAGCGCATTGCCGAGGCCATCGAGTTCGAGGGCCCGGAGACCGTCGCGGCCGTCTTCCTCGAGCCCGTGCAGAACTCGGGCGGCTGCTTCCCACCACCGCCCGGATATCTGGAGCGCGTGCGGGAGATCTGCGACCAGTACGACGTGCTGCTCGTCGCCGACGAGACCATCACCTCGTTCGGGCGCATTGGTGACATGTTCGCGATGAACCGTTTCGGCGTGACGCCCGACATCATCACGTGCGCCAAGGGCATGACATCGGGCTATGCGCCCATGGGCGCCATGATCGTCAGCGACCGCCTGTTCGAGCCGTTCAAGCACGGCACGAACTCGTTCCTGCACGGGTACACGTGGGGCGGCCATCCGGTTGGCGCCGCTGCTGCGCTGGCCAACCTCGACATCTTCGAGCGAGAGGGCATCCTCCAGCACGTCCGTGACAACGAGTCGGGTTTCCGTCACACACTCGAGAAGCTCACGGACCTGCCGATCGTCGGCGACGTCCGCGGAGCCGGGTACTTCTACGGGATCGAACTCGTCAAGGACAAGGTGACGCGGGAGACCTTCAACGATGACGAGGCCGAGCGGCTGCTGCGCGGGTTCCTCTCCAAGGCGCTGTTCGACGCGGGCCTGTACTGCCGCGCCGATGACCGCGGAGATCCCGTGGTACAGCTCGCTCCCCCGCTGATCATCGGGCAGACCGAGTTCGACGAGATCGAGCAGATTCTGCGCTCCGTCCTCACCGAGGCGTGGTCGATCCTGTGACATCCGAAGCGCTCCCGACACCCGGGTCCACGGAACGGACCCGGGTCCGTCGGCTGGCAGAACACGCGGTGAGCGATCGAGCCGCCCTCAACCACGTCCTCGACGCAGGTCTGGTCGCGCACGTGGCCGTCCGCGACGACGCTGGACAGCCCTACGTCATCCCCGTCGCCTTCGCCCGTCGCGGCGATCACGTGCTCTTCCACGGCTCGACCGGCTCACGCCTGTTCCGTGCGCTGGCCGACGGCCAGCCGACCTGCCTGACCGTGACACTGCTCGACGGGCTGGTGCTCGCCCTCAGCGCGTTCGAGTCCAGCATGAACTACCGCTCGGCGATGGTCGTCGGTGTCGCGCAACGCCTGACCGGCGACGACGAGCTCGATGCACTGCGCTGCATCACCGAGCACCTGCTGCCTGGCCGCTGGGACGACTGCCGGCAACCCACCGTCAAGGAGCGGGCCGCGACGATCACCCTGTCCCTGCCCCTCGACGAGTGCTCCGTGAAGATCCGGTCGGGTGGACCCGACGACGATCCCGACGACCTGGTGGACCCGGGCCTGACGCACCTGTGGTCAGGCACGATTCCGATGCACGAGACCTTCGGAACACCGGTGCGGGCCGATCATTGCCTTGCGGAGACGATCGTGCCGTCGTACGTGGACGGCTGGCAGCGTTCGTGACCCAGGATCTGCGTTCGCTCTCGCTGTGGTGGGACACCCTCCCCGCCGACCTCAGCACACCGCTCGGCAGCCCGCTGCCCGGTGACATCACGGCCGATGTCGCGATCGTCGGTGCCGGATACACGGGGCTGTGGACCGCCTACTACCTCAAGAAGATCGACCCGTCGCTGCGCATCGCGGTCCTCGAGGCCGAGCAGGCAGGATTCGGCGCGAGCGGTCGAAACGGCGGTTGGGCATCGGCGCTCTTCCCGGCCGGTCTGTCCGCCATCGCCCGCGCATCGTCCCGCGATGCAGCGATTCGCCTTCGCCGTGAGATGTTCGCGACCGTCGACGAGATCGGTCGAGTAGCGCATGACGAGGGCTGGGACATCGAGTGGCAGAAAGGCGGAACCGTCGTCGCCGCGCGTACGCCCATGCAAATGCGCAGCGCCCGCGACGAGATCGACGAGTTGCGGTCGTGGGGTTTCGGGTCGGCTGACT
>CAIVQM010000002.1 GCA_903908025.1 uncultured bacterium | reverse complement strand
GACCGGGGGAGAGCACCTCGCGGGCCCTCGCCTCGTCGCCGGGCCACACGAGGACCCGGGGTCCGTCCAGGGTCGTGGCGAGGTTGGCGCGCACGCCGCCCTCCTGGAGTCGCCTGCGGAGGATCTCGCCCTCGATGTATGTAGCGGGTGATGCCACCGGCACGAGCAGCCCGTACTCACCCGATGCCCCCGGCCGCGGCGCGGCGGCCACGACTGAGCCGCCGCGGCTGAATGCCCACCGCAGGATCAGGGCGAACAGGCCGACGAGAACCACGGCCACGATCGGGCCGAAGGCGAAGCTGAACGAGTTCCACGCAGGCACGGGCTCATCGTGCAGCGGATCTGACGGCAGCGCTAGTCGGCGTACCGTGGCTCGGTACGCTGCCCCGCAATGAGAATCCTCGTGGCGCGGTGCACTGTGGACTACGTGGGTCGCTTGACGGCCCACCTGCCGGAGTCGACCCGCGTGATCATGCTCAAGGCCGACGGCTCCGTCCTCATCCACTCGGACGGCGGCTCGTACAAGCCGCTCAACTGGATGAGCCCGCCATGCGTGACCCGCATCGCCGTCTCGGAGGGCGAGGACACCGTCGAAGTCTGGACCGTCGAGAACAAGGCGGGCGAGCAGCTGGTCATCAGCGTCCACGAGGTGCTTCACGCGAGTGATCACGACCTCGGCGTCGATCCGGGGCTCGTGAAGGACGGTGTCGAGGCGCATCTGCAGAAGCTGCTCGCTATGCACGTGCAGGTACTGGGGGAAGGCTGGTCTCTGGTGCGGCGCGAGTACCCGACGGCCATCGGGCCGGTGGATCTGCTGTGTCGGGACGCGGGTGGCCGCGCTGTCGCGGTCGAGATCAAGAGGCGTGGTGAGATCGATGGGGTCGAGCAGCTCACCCGCTACCTCGAACTGCTCAACCGCGACCCGCTGCTGGCACCGGTGCAGGGGATCTTCGCGGCCCAGGAGATCAAGCCCCAGGCGCGGGTGCTGGCCGAGGATCGCGGTATCCGTTGTGTCGTGCTCGACTACGACGCGCTCAAAGGCAGCGACGACCCGGGCCTGCGCCTGTTCTGATCCCGTCCGCCTTGAGGTTGGTGGCGCTTCCGGGCACCGGTAGCGCCACCCACCACAAGACCGAGGGGCCGCCTGACGGAACGGTAGGCTCGCCGGGGCAACCAGCCCGCCAGCAGACGCCCGGCGTAACAGGCACTCGGAAGGATCCACATGGCCATCTCAACGGTCGGCATCGTCGGACTCGGCACCATGGGTGCCGGTATCGCGGAGGTTGTCGCTCGGCATGGCTACCAGGTGATCGCCCTGGAGATGGACGCGGACGCCCTCGAGCGCGGCCGCGGCCGCATCGTCGGATCGACCGGTCGGGCCGTGGCGCGTGGGAAGCTTTCCGCGGAGGAGCAGGAGGAACTGCTCGCTCGCGTTTCCTTCAGCACCGATCTGAACTCGCTCGCGCACGCAGATCTCGTGGTGGAGGCGATCAGCGAGAGCCTGGAGCTGAAGACCGCACTGTTCCGTCAGCTCGACGGGATCACGCCGGCGCATGCGATCCTCGCAACCAACACCTCGTCGCTGTCCGTCACCGACATCTCCGTCGCGACCGGCCGCCCGGCCCAGGTCGTCGGTATCCACTTCTTCAACCCGGCCCCCGTCCAGGCCTTCGTCGAGATCGTCCGCACGGTGGTCTCGTCGCAGGAGATCGTCGACGAGGCCGTCGCGTTCGCCACATCGCTCGGCAAGGAGCCCGTCGTCGTCGGGGACAAGGCCGGCTTCATTGCGAACGCCCTGCTCTTCGGCTACCTCAACCACGCCGTCTCGATGTACGAGTCGCGGTATGCCTCGCGCGAGGACATCGACGCCGCCATGCGACTCGGCTGCGGCTACCCGATGGGTCCGCTGATGCTGCTCGACCTGATCGGCCTCGACACGGCGTACGAGATCCTCGACACGATGTACAAGCAGGGTCGCGATCGGCTGCATGCCCCGAGCCCGATCCTCAAGCAGATGGTCACGGCAGGCCTGCGGGGCCGCAAGTCGGGCCGCGGCTTCTACACGTATGAGTCGCCCGGATCGCCGGTCGTCGTTGCCGACGCAGGAGCCGAGCAGGAGGCTCCGCGTCCGGCGGGCCGCACCATCGCATCCGTCGGGGTCGTCGGGTCGGGCACGATGGCATCCGGGATCGTCGAGGTGTTCGCCAAGGCTGGCTTCGACGTGTCATACGTCGCGCGCAGCCAGGAGAAGGCCGATGCCGTGCGGGCCCGGATCACGGCCTCGCTGGCCAAGGCCGTCGAACGCGGCAAGCTCGATGAGCAGGCACGTGACGCGGCGCTCGCCCACATCACCGGTACCGCGAGCATGGCCGACCTCGCCGGCGTCGACCTGGTGGTCGAGGCAGTGATCGAGGACATCGACGTCAAGCTGGCGCTCTTCGCCGAGCTCGACGCCATCTGCAAGCCCGGTGCCGTCCTCGCCACGACGACCTCGAGCCTGCCGGTGATCGACATGGCGGCTGCGACGTCGCGGCCCCAGGATGTCGTCGGCCTGCACTTCTTCAACCCGGCGCAGGTCATGCGGCTCGTGGAGGTCGTCCACACCGTCGCCACGGCGGAGGACGTCGTGTCCACGGCGGTTGAGACGTGTGAGGCGATCGGCAAGCATCCGGTGGTGTGCGGCGACCGTGCCGGTTTCATCGTCAACGCGCTGCTGTTCCCGTACCTCAATGACGCGATCCGCATGCTCGAGGCCAACTATGCAGCGGCCGACGACATGGACCTGGCGATGAAGAAGGGTTGCGGTTACCCGATGGGGCCCTTCGAACTGCTCGACGTCGTGGGCCTCGACGTGTCCCTGGCCATCCAGCGCACCCTGTACCTCGAGTTCCGCGAGCCGGGCTTCTCGCCTGCCCCGCGCCTGGAGCACCTCGTCACCGCCGGTTACCTCGGCCGCAAGACGGGGCGGGGATTCCGGGTCTACGCCTGATGGGTCGCAGGAACCGCCGTCGCCCGGACGAGGCGAAGGAGCTCGGTCCGGCGTATGCGAGTCGCACGACCGAGACGCATCCGGACGGTGACTGGACCGTGCAGCGGGTGACGGGTGCGGCGGCGACGAAGGCCTACCGATGCCCGGGCTGCGATCAGGAGATCCCGCCGGCCACACCGCATGTCGTGGCCTTCCCGGCCGAGGACCCGAAGGGCCTCGAGCATCGTCGGCACTGGCACACCCCATGCTGGGCAGCGCGCAGCCGTAGGGCACCGCGCGGCGGACGGTACTGACATGACGCAGACGATCGTCGCGAACTCGGTTCTTCCTGCGCGTCGCGACCCCCTGCACCTGCGCACATCGGACGGGCTGTCACTCGTCGGTGAATTGGCGTTGCCGATGTCCACGGTTCCCGTGGCGACAATCGTCACGGTGCACCCGCTGCCCACGCACGGCGGCATGATGGACAGTCACGTGCTGCGCAAGATGGCCTGGCGATTGCCGGCGCTCGCCGACATCGCCGTCCTGCGCTTCAACACGCGTGGGACGACGAGTGTGGCCGGCACGAGCGAGGGGACGTTCGACGAGGGCAGGGGCGAGGGCCTCGACCTGCAGGCCGCCATCGACGAGGTCGTGCGGCGGGGACTTCCGGATCCGTGGCTGGTCGGCTGGTCGTTCGGCACCGATGTCATCCTGCGGCATGGCGATGTCGATCCGGTGCGGGGCGCCGTGCTGCTCTCACCGCCGCTGCGGTTCACCGGCGACGAGGAGCTCGCCCGCTGGGACGCCTCGGGTCGCCCGCTGGTCTGCCTCGTCCCGGAGTTCGACGACTACCTGGTCCCGTCCGCCGCCAGCGAGAGGTTCGCGGCCGTGTCGCAGGCCGATGTGCGGGGGATCGACGGCGCCAAGCACCTGTGGGTGGGGGAGAAGCACGTGCGGACGGTGCTCGACGAGATCGTCGGGGTGGTTGCCCCGACGCGATCCCCGCTGCCGAACGACTGGGACGGTCCGATGGACCGCTGGAGCGATAGATGAGCCCCCTGCACATGAGTGATGCCGGCAGGGGTCCGGTCCTCCTGCTCCTGCACGCATTCCCCTGCGACGGGCAGATGTGGCAGGCGCAGGCTGAGACGATCGCGGCGGCCGGCTGGCGTGTGGTCGTGCCGGACCTGCCGGGCTTCGGCGGATCGCCCCTGCCGGACCATGAGCCCGACATCGACGTGGTTGCCGACGCCGTGATCGACCTCCTGGCGAGCATCGACACAGATCGGTGCGTCGTGGGCGGGGTGTCCCTGGGCGGCTACGTCGCGATGGCCATCACGCGTCGACGACCTGATCTGGTGGCGGGCCTCATCCTCTGCGACACGAAGGCAACGGCTGACGCCGATGCTGCCCGCGAGAACCGTGAGCGGCTTGCCGCGCTGTGCCTGGCATCACCGGGGGAGACTGCGCGGATCCTCGAGCAGGCGGTGCTCCCGGGACTGCTGGGCGAGACCACGCGGCTGCGTCGGCCTGCCGTCGTCGATCGGGTGCGCACCTGGCTGGCGAATGCCGATGCGGAATCCGTCGCGTGGTACCAGCGCGCCATGGCCGGGCGGCCCGACTCGCTGGCGACGTTGCGTGCTGCTGCCGTGCCGACGCTCGTGGTCTACGGCGACGAGGACACGCTCAGCCCGCGTGCCGAGCAGGAGTTGATGGTCGCCGCGAATCCCGACACGCAACTCGTGGTCATTCCGGCTGCCGGGCACTTGGCCCTCGTCGAGGACCCGACCGCTGTCACGGACGCCATGCTCTGGTTCCTCAAACGCGTTACAGACCGGCAGACTTCTTGATCAGCTGAGCGTAGGCGCGAGCACCCTTTGCCGTGAGGTGAATGCCGTCAGAGACGAAGTACTCCGGATGGTCCTTCGACGCCGCATACCAGTCGGCAAGCACGGCGTTGCCATAGTCGGGCACGACCTTGTCGATGACCTTGTTGTTCGGCGCTCGCCACGATCGTGGCATGTTGTCGTTGACGACGACCACGGTCGGTGTGTCCTTGAGGATGTCGAGCATCTGGCGCATCATGTCCTCGGGCAGCGTCCCGTTGGTGCCGGGATGCAGGACAACGACCGGGGCGAGGGAGTCCTTGGCGACGTACTTCTTCAGCCGGCCGATGAAGGCACCGGGGAAACGTGACACGGCTGCATCGATCCGCGACCCGGGGATCACCGCCTTGACCGTCGCGCGGGCGCCCAACATCACCGAGTCACCGATACCGCTCAGGTTTCCGTTGCGCTTCGACGGAGCGCTCGGCGCGGCAGATGCCGAGGGGTCGTTCGAGCCCGAGGGGCGCGGCGTGGGTTCCTCGTCCCCCAGGCTGACCTCGGTCGGTCCGCCGCTGGCGATCCCCATTGCCGCGACGACGTCATCGGGCAGACCGGCGGCCGCCGTGGGGACCGGCGCAGTCGACAGCGCGAACCCGACGATGAGAATGCCGGCGACGAAGGTCCCGACGACTGCCGCACCGCGTCGTGTACGGCGGGTGCGGTCCTCGCCGGTCGAGGCTCGCCAGGCCTTCACCCAGCGGTCGATGGCACCGCGGCGGATGGGCATCTCGAGGAAGCGGAAACTCAGTTCGGCAACTCCGACGGTGAGGGCGAGTCGGATCACGAGCAGCGGGATCCCGTCGAGTGGCACGTCGAGGACCGGCCGGGTGATCATGAAGATCGGCCAGTGCCACAGGTACAGGCCGTAGGAGCGCTGACCCACGTAGCGCCAGGGCTGTGTACCCATCCACCTGCCCAGCGGTGATGCGGGGTGGGTCGCCATCGCGATCAGCACCGCCACGATGACGGCGAGCGCCAGGAAGCCGCCCCGCTGGTACATCCACGGAGTGAACTCGCCGACGAAGAGGAAGAAGCCGATGACGGCGATGAGGGCAGCGATACCGGTGCCCGTGATGAGGGTGGCCGCTCCGCGTGGGATGTCGGCACGCAGTCGGCCGGGTCGCCAGAACGTGGCGAGTGCAGCCCCGATAAGCAGTCCCATTGCATGCGAGTCGGTGCCGAAATACGCGCGGCTGGGGTCGGCGTAGTCGGGGAAGCCGTTGCTGACCGACAGCGTGATCATCCAGATCGTCGACAGGACGGCGAGGACGAGGGCGGTGATACGGACGCCGCGACGACCGGCCCGCTTCATCACGAGGTAGGCAACCGCCGGCCACACCAGGTAGAACTGCTCCTCGACCGCCAGCGACCACAGGTGCTTGAGGAGCGGTGGCCGTCCGATGAACTCGAAGTAGGACGAGTCGTTGAGGATGTACCACCAGTTGTTGACGTAGAAGATCGACGCGATGGTGTCGGCCCGCACCTGCGATGCGACGTCCCGGTAGAAGAAGGCGGCCGCGACGGCGACCACGGCGAGCATGAGGATCAGGGCGGGCAGCAGGCGTCGGGCTCGACCGAGGTAGAACTTCGCGAAGTCGATGCCGCCAGAGCGGTCGTACTCCTCGAGGATGAGCGTGGTGATGAGGAAGCCGCTGAGGACGAAGAAGACGTCAACGCCGAGGTAGCCGCCGCTGATCCAGGTGAGATCCGCGTGATAGAGCAGCACGCCGATGACGGCCAGCGCCCGGACGCCGTCGAGGCCGGGCAGGTAGCCCATCTCCCCGCGCGGCCGTCCGCGATCGAGCAGCCACGGAATCTGTTCCGCCGGCGTCTGGGTCACCGGCCAATCGTAAGCGCTTGCCGGTGAACTCAGGTGTTGCGGAAGCGGTTGATCTGCGTGACGAATCTTTCGCGGAACTCGGGGTCGCGGACACCGAGGCCTTCCTCGGGGGCGAGGGCGAGCACGCCGACCTTGCCCTGATGCGCGTTGCGGTGGACCTCGTAGGCGGCTTGCCCCGCCTCCTCGAGCGGGAAGGCCTTGGACAGGGTCGGGTGGATCATGCCGCGGGCCACCAGCCGGTTGGCCTCGGAGGCCTCGCGGTAGTTCGCGAAGTGGCTGCCGACGATCCGCTTGAGGTTCATCCACAGGTAGCGGTTGTCATACTCGTGCATGAAGCCGCTGGTCGATGCGCAGGTCACGATGGTGCCGCCCTTGCGTGCGACGTAGACCGATGCGCCGAAGGTCTCGCGGCCGGGATGCTCGAAGACGATGTCGGGATCGTCACCGCCGGTGAGCTCGCGAATCTTCTTGCCCAGCCGCTGCCATTCCTTCGGGTCCTGGGTGTGCTCGTCCTTCCAGAACTTGTAGCCCTCGGCCGAGCGGTCGATCACCAGATCGGCGCCCATGGACCGGACGAGCTCAGCCTTCTCCGGACTGGAGACCACACACACCGGGATCGCGCCGCCGTTGACGGCGTACTGCGTGGCGTAGGAGCCCAGGCCGCCCGATGCACCCCAGACCAGGACGACATCGCCCTGCTTCATCCCGGCGCCGTTGCGTGAGACGAGCTGGCGGTAGGCGGTGGAGTTGACGAGCCCGGGGGAGGCCGCCTCCTCCCACGTCAGGTGCGCCGGCTTGGGCATCAGCTGGTTCGACTTGACGATCGCGAGTTCCGCGAGGCCACCGAAGTTCGTCTCGAAGCCCCAGATCCGCTGCTCGGGATCCATCATCGTGTCGTTGTGCCCTGCCGGGGACTCCAGCTCCACGCTCAGACAGTGCGCGACGACCGGGTCACCCGGCTTCCACGAGTTCACGCCCGGACCGACCCGCAGCACGACACCCGACGCGTCCGATCCGATCACGTGATACGGCAGATCGTGGCGCTTCGCATCGGCGTGCGTGCGGCCATAGCGATCGAGGAACCCGAAGGTGCTCACCGGCTCGAAGATGCTCGACCACACCGTGTTGTAGTTGATGCTGGAGGCCATCACCGCGATCAGCGCCTCGCCCGGAGCCAGCTCGGGAACCGGCACCTCATCCAGATGCAGCGACTGACGCGGATCCTTCTCCCTCGACGGCAGCCCCGCGAACATCTCCTGCTCGTCCTTGTGAATCGTCACCGCACGATACGACTCGGGGACAGTGAGGCTCACGAAGTCCTCCGGCGCAGCGTCATTCAGGATCGCATCGCGAATCCGGTCCATGGGTGGCCTCCAGTCAGTGGTTCGGCTTCAGTCTGGCAGAGGGGTTATCGGATGAAGCGAATCCACAGGACGGCCGCCGTGATGCTGATCACGCCGACGACCAGGGCCTTGCGAGCCCGACGCCCGAGGGCCATCAGCAGCAGGGTGCCAAGGATGCCGGCCGTGACGGCAATCGCCGCCGTCCACTGGCCCTGCGTGGGCGTCCAGCCGCCGATCGTGAGGTCGGGTACGTCGGGGATGTCGAGCAGTACGGGCAGGTGCACCGGCTAGTGATCGCCGGGCGCGGCCTGGACCAGTTCGACGAGGACGCCGCCGCAGTCCTTGGGGTGGCAGAAGTTCACGAGCGACCCCGCGGTGCCGACCTGAGCCGTCTCGTAGAGCATCCGGACGCCCCTGGCTCGCAGGGTGGCGGCGGCGGCCTCAACGTCGTCGACTCCGTAGGCGACCTGCTGGATACCGGGACCGGACCGGTCGATGAACTTGGCAATGGTCGAATCGGCGTTCAGGGGGGCGAGCAGTTGGATGCACGATCCCGAGTCGCCGACTCCCAACATGGCCTCGTGGACCCCCTGTTTCTCGTTGACCTCCTCATGCAGAACGGACATTCCGAAGGCCCGTCCGTAGAAGGCAATAGCCTCGCCGAGGTCGGGGACGGCGATGCCCACGTGGTCGATGCGCGTCAGCAGGGATTCCATGGGCATTATGTTGTCACCCACACAACGCGAATGAGGAGACAGGATGTCCTTCGACAACGGTTCGGTCATCGTGGCAGGCGCACGGACGCCGATGGGTCGGCTGCTCGGCTCCCTGTCGTCCTTCAGTGCGACCGATCTCGGCGGGGTGGCCATCAAGGCGGCGCTCGAGCGCGCCGGCGT
>CAIVQM010000001.1 GCA_903908025.1 uncultured bacterium | reverse complement strand
GAATCGTCGATGAACAGCGGAGCCTCGCTGACGGTGCCCATCTTGGAAGCGAGGCGCGACCAGTCGGCATCGCTCATCGTGCCGGAGCGCATGTGGTGCAGCGGGACCTGCGCTTCTGCCGACAGCAGTCGCATGACGATCTCGTTGCGGCTCATCTCCAGCGAGAAGATCACGCTCGCGAGACCGTGCTTGATCGATGCGTTGCGCGCCAGATCCAAACCGAGGGTGGAGTTGTGCGTCGGCACCATCGATCGGCCCGCGAGATACATGTGCGATTCGTTGCCGACTTCGATGCACCGCACCGGGACACTCGGCACTGGCTCGATGGCGACGATGAATCGGCTCGTCCGACGTGCGTTGGAGGTGTGCCGGGTACGTTCCTTGTGGGCGATCTGCTTGCGGTGCAGTCCGAAGACCTGGTCGTGGGTGCTGAAGTTGAGGTCATAGACCGTCGATGAGGCGACCGTGCGCCCACGCACCGGCTTTGTCGCGATCGAGCAGCGATACCCCAGCGAGACGATCAGTTCGTGAACCCCGTCGGCCAAGAGGCTGGAAGTGGTGCTGTACTGCACATTGCCATTCGCTGTGACGGTGCCGTCGGTGTCGAGCAGCCCCGCGAGGAGGGCTCGTCGCTGGCGCTCGGACCCCCGCAGATAGGTCATCGGTACGTGCTTGCGACCCAGCAGCCCGTGCGAACGCAGGAGGGCCTGGACCGAGCCGTGGTCAAGGACGCACGCCTGGCAACGGCCGAACCCGGTCATCGGCTCGCCGCAGTCTGGACACGTGGGATCGGCAAGACCGACGCGGATCCCCCGAACCTTGCCTCCGCAGGTCCGCCCGCAGGTCTGCACCAATGGTTCCTTCGGCGTGAAGGAAATCCCGCACACCGCGCACGTGCGCTCGGGCGCGCTCGCCGCCTTCGGCAGACGCAGGCCGTAACGCAGATTCCCCAGGTACGGGGCGTCGATTCCCTCCCCCTCGACGTAGGCCGCGATCTCAGGATCAGCACTGGTGAAATGTGCAGCTGCGCTGGTGCCGTCGCCGAGCCAGACACCCAGGGTGTACGGGGGGATGGGGAGTTCGGCATCGGGGAGCTCGAGCGGTTTCGCGTTGCGGACGCTGTGATTCAGCCTGCGGTCCTTCGTTGTCATCCGGAGCGTGTCGAGCAGTTCGCGCGTCGTCCGCACCGCTGCGAAGGTGCGCTGATTGCGGGTTCGGTTGTATTGCGCGGCAGCCGCCTGAGCCGACTTGCGTGACGCCCTGTCGTCCGTGAGCCACTCGTGCTCGGCATCCGCGACGATCGAGGTGCCGTCGACAAACGAGACCCGGTAGCAAGGACGATTCAGCCACGTCTGGGTCACACCAGTGACCGGGGTGGGTCGACCATCGTCACCGAGAACCAGGTCGCCGACTCCTAGCTCGCCCATGGCCATCCACCCCGTGGGCGTGGGGATCGGAGTGTCGAGTGCGAGCGCCTTGCCAATCGCCGGCCGCGCCGCGACGATCACCATCTGCCCGGGGTGCAGGCCGTTGGTGAGTGCGTCGAGCTGAGCGAATCCGGTGGGCACGCCGACCATCTCGCCGCCGCGATTCGAGATCGCCTCGATCTCGTTGAGCGCGTCGTTCATGATGTCGGAGAGCGGCGCATAGTCCTCGCTGGTGCGACGGTCGGTGACGTCGTAGACCTCGGCCTGCGCGCGGTCGACCATCTCGTCGACGTCGCCCGTGCCGGTGTAGCCCATCGAGACGATGCGGGTGCCGGCCTCGACGAGACGGCGCAGGATCGCCTGCTCGCGAACGATGCGGCCGTAGTAGCCGGCGTTCGCCGCCGTGGGGACCATCGAGACAAGGGTGTGCAGATAGGGCGCGCCGCCGACCCGGCCGATATCGCCGGTGCGGGTCAGGTCGGCTGCCACCGTGACGGCATCGGCCGGCTCGCCGCGGCCGTACAGGTCCAGCACCGCGCCAAAGATCACCTGGTGTGAAGGACGGTAGAAATCGCCCTCCCGCAGGACCTCCACGACGTCGGCGATCGCGTCCTTGCTCAGCAGCATGGCGCCGAGGACCGACTGCTCGGCCGCGATGTCGTTGGGTGGGGTGCGGTCGGGACCGGGGCCGTCGCTCGGGTGCAGTTCCGAGACGCTCACCGGTTCCCCTTTCCGTACCGAGTTTCCTGCCGGCGGGCATCCTTGCCGCCGTTAGGTCCCAACGTACGGAGCCGGTCTGACGGTGTCCACGAGGCCTGTGGACAAGGCTGTGGACAAGGTGGGGAGCGCACGGCGCGTCCCTGCTGGCGAACTGGGGACAAACTGGGGATTCATGGGAAACCCTTCGGCCGATCCCCTCGTGGG